>SKSH01000069.1 GCA_007118075.1 Halobacteriales archaeon | reverse complement strand
CACCGCATGGGCACCAAGGAAGGTCGGGATCAGATCGATCGGATGGGCATGATCTGCCGCATCGATAGCCTTGAGCATCCGGATTTCGGATTCAGTATCGAGTCCGTACCCCGTCTTGACCTCCACGGTCGTCGCGCCATGGGCGAGCATGGTATCGAGCACCTGTAGGAGGTTGTCTGTCAGGTCCTCAACCGTCGCCATCCTGACCGCTTCGACGGTTCGGAGGATTCCACCGCCAGCTGCGAGCAGCTCCTGATAGCTCACTCCCTGGAGTCTTGCCTCGAACTCGTCGGCCCGATCACCCGCGAACACGGCGTGCGTGTGAGCATCAACGAATCCAGGAAGCACGGTCTTCCCCGCGGCATCGATCGACACCGCCGCGTTCTCTGGCGGATACTCCCGGGTCACCGTCTCGGTTGATCCACTGGCGACGATCTGACTGTCGGCGATGGCCACTGCTCCATCTTCGACAATCTCGATCGCGTCATCCGAATGAGGTCCGAGGACGAGGCACGCTGCCCCATGGACGACGGATGCTAACGAAGACATGGATATACCACGGGGATTCGGTCTGCGCTGTCTTAATGGGGCCGCCCCGGTGACCGACCCTTGAAGGTCTCCCCGTTGGACAGCTCACGTATGAAGCTCGTCCAGTGCGTACCGAACTTCAGCGAGGGTCGAGATTCGGCGGTCATCGATGAGATCGTTCGAACCCTCGACGGGCATAACGTGACGGTCATCGATGTCTCACCTGACCCGGATCATCACCGGACTGATGTCACCTTCATCGGAGAGCTTGCGGATGTCAGGGATGCGGCCATGGATATGGCCATCGCGGCCTTCGAGCTGATCGATATGAGGGAACATACCGGTGAGCACCCGCGGATGGGGGCGATCGATGTCGTCCCTTTCGTCCCGGTCAGATCGGTCGAGATGGCCGAATGCGTCGAACTTGCACGTGAGTTCGCTGCGGTATTCGCCGATCGTACTGCCGTCCCGACGTACCTCTATGAGGAGGCTGCCCTCAGCGATGACCGACGTAACCTCGCCGATGTACGCCGAGGGGAATTCGAGGGACTCCGCGATGCCATCGGTGAGGATCCCGACCGAGCCCCGGATTTTGGGCCAGAACACATCCATGAGACTGCCGGTGCGACGGCGGTGGGTGCCAGATTCTTCCTCGTCGCGTTCAATGTCAACCTCGCCACCGACGACAATGACATCGCGAACGAGATCTCGCGCGCTGTCCGACATTCATCTGGTGGCTACCGCCATGTCAAGGCCATGGGGTTCGAACTCTCTGATCGAGGCATTGTCCAAGTTTCAATGAACATGACTGATTTCAGATATACACCACTCTTTCGGGTATTCGACACCATCAAACAGGAGGCCGCTCGCCATGGCGTCGAGGTGATCGGCAGCGAGATCGTGGGACCGCTTCCGATGGCGGCGCTCATCGATGTGGCGGACCACTACCTTCGGCTTGAGGATTTCGACGAGACCCAGGTCCTCGAACACCATCTCGTAGGGGTCGGATCATGACCTTCGCAGAGCTGTCCATCGAATCGTTTCACGAAGCCCTCGCCGATGGGTCACCGACCCCTGGAGGCGGGTCTGCAGCTGCCGTCACTGCCGCCTGTGGTGCTGCAGCTGTTGAGATGGTCTGTACCGTCTCGTTAAATGATGCGGCATATGAAGCCGTCCACGAGGAGCTGGCCGCCGCCGCCCACGAACTCAAGCGTCTTCGAGATCGGTTGCACGAACTCGCCGATGAGGATGCCGCAGCGTTCGATGGCGTTATTACGGCATTTCGGAAACCGAAGGATGATCCCGATCGTTCCACTGCCATCCAGGAGGCCATGACGACTGCAGCAGAGATTCCACTTGAGACCGCGGAGGTCGCCCTCGAGGTGTTACAGTATGCAGAGGTAGCGGCCAGGGAGGGCAACCAAAATGCTGTCACGGACGCTGGTACCGGTGCCCAGCTGGCTCATGCGGCGATCACGTCTGCGCTTTTCAACGTCGATATCAATCTCGGGAGCATCAGTGATGAATCGACCATCGATCGGTTACAACATCGACGCGAGGAGCTCGCTGAAGAAGCCTCGGCGCTCCTGAATCGTGTCGATACGATCGTCGCTGAAGCCGTTTGAGAGATCAGTTGATCCTCCTCAGCGGCAGATTACGTCCCATCCATTGGGAGTGTCAGATTACTTTTGATCGCCTCATCGATCGCATCGTCGTATCCGGCATCGGCATGACGGAGAACCCCAGTGCCAGGATCGGTGGTGAAGACTCGACGTGCCTTCTTTTCTGCAAGCTCAGATCCATCGAGGACGACATGGTTGTTGGCATGTATGGCGTTCCCGATCCCAACACCTCCGCCATCGTGTACGCTGACGATGTCAGCACCAGCTGCACAGTTCAACAGCGCGTTGAGGATCGGCCAATCGGCGATCGCATCGGAGCCATCGCGCATCGATTCCGTCTCCCGATGGGGCGATGCGACACTCCCGGCATCGAGGTGGTCACGGGTGACGACAACCGGGGCGGCGAGCGTTCCGTCAGCGACGAGATCGTTGATCTCAAGGGCGAACTGAGCTCGCTCGCTGAGGTCCTCACGATCTACCGTTGAGACACGGCCACCGTTGTCCGCATCAAAGCCCAGCCAACAGACCCGGCTTGGCAGTCCTTGGAACTCAACCTGCTCTTGGGCGAGTTCGATCCAGCGCTTCAGTGCCGGCTTATCCGGGAATAATTCGAGAACCACCTCGTCGGTCTGGTAGATATCAGTTGGTTCACCAGAGAGGGCTACCCATCTGAATGGTCCACGCCCGCGACAAAACTGCGGTCGGATGTACGCCGGGACAAATCCCTCGAAGTCGAACGCCGCATCAATCCCTCGATGGGTCTGGATCTGCCCCCGAATGTTGTTCCCGTACTCGAAGGCAACG
This sequence comes from Halobacteriales archaeon, assembly GCA_007118075.1. GTDB lineage: Archaea > Halobacteriota > Halobacteria > Halobacteriales > SKSH01 > CAZXER01. The sequence continues at coordinate 846 of SKSH01000069.1, read as the reverse complement.
GCACCCCGATTTTGCAACTCAAGGATCCCCTCGACATGGCGTTGCATCGTATCGAGGCTTTCACGCCGGTACTGTGCAGGATCGTCCTCTCGAAGCTCGTTCGCTTCCTCGACGGTTCGCCCACTCGGGTAGTAATCCAGTTCATCATGAGCGCTCGTCTGATCGGTGACCACATCGGGGATGATCTCCCGGTTGAGAAGTTCTTCAAGTAGGTCGGCCGCGTTCATGTGGATCCCGATACTGTGGGGTACCTCATCCTCGACCGCTCGTGTCACCTCCTCAAGTGCCACATCAAGATCATCTACCATCGATTGGCAGTATCCGGTGTCGATGCGCCGCTGGATACGGTCTGCTTGTACTTCGGCGGCCAGACAGACCCCACCGTTCATCTCGACCGCCAGTGGCTGTGCACCACCCATCCCGCCGAGTCCACCGGTGACCACCAATCGGCCACGAAGATCACTATCGAAATGCTGTCTGGCACACTCAGCAAGCGTCTCAAACGTCCCCTGAATGATTCCCTGTGTGCCAATGTAGGCCCATGACCCCGCCGTCATTTGTCCGTACATGATGAGCCCCTTCGCCTCGAGCTCGTGGAAGTGCTCCCAGTTGTCCCACTTCCCGACGAGGTTCGAGTTTGCGATGAGGACCCTTGGGGCACGGTCGTGCGTTTCGAAGACGCCGACCGGTTTCCCGCTTTGGATCAAGAGGGTCTCATCATCACGGAGTTCCAATAGTGCGTCGACGATGGCATCGTAGGCCGCCCAATTCCTGGCAGCCCGACCACTACCACCGTAGACGACGAGACGCTCTGGATCTTCCCCGACTTCGGGATCGAGGTTATTG
>SKSH01000020.1 GCA_007118075.1 Halobacteriales archaeon | reverse complement strand
ACAGATGTCCGATACGCCCACCAGCCGGAATCGGCTGGGTGATGCCGCGAGTCAGTACCTGCGGGATCATGCGGAGAATCCGGTGAACTGGCAGCTTTGGGATGAGGAGGCACTAGCAATCGCTCACGAGCACGATGTCCCGATCTTCCTCTCAATCGGATACACCGCCTGTCACTGGTGTCACGTCATGGCTGATGAGAGCTTCGTCGACGATACCGTCGCCGAGGTGCTCAACCGTCACTTCGTCCCCATCAAGGTAGATCGTGAGGAGCGCCCCGATCTCGATCGGTACTATCAGACCGCCGGACAGCTGTCTGGACAAGCTGGTGGCTGGCCACTCTCGGCCTGGTTGACACCCGACGGCAGACCCTTCCAGTTGGCCACCTACCTGCCGAAGTCACCAAGCCGGGGACTCCCCGGTTTCGTCGAGGTACTCGAACGGATCGCCATGGCATGGGAGCGCGACCGGACGACGATCGAGAATCGAGCAGATCAGCTAGCCGCAGCGGTGACACAGCAGCACCGATCCACGGGTGAACAGGAGACCTCAATACCCGAAGATGGACTGGTTTCAGCGGTTGCGAACGATCTGCTCCGGGTCGTCGACCTCCAGGAGGGTGGATTCCAATCTAGTGGGCCGAAGTTCCCCCAGGTACCCCGTCTCGAGTTGTTGCTACGAGCCTGGCTCATCACCGGGCGTGACACCTACAGCAAGGCTGTCGAGCGTTCCCTGACCACGATGACTACCCGAGGGTTGTACGATCACCTCGGAGGTGGTTTCCATCGATACTCAACCGATCCTCGGTGGGAGATCCCACACTTCGAGAAGATGCTCTATGACAACGCGATGTTGCTTGGCCTACTTGCGGAAGCCTCCTATCGATTCGAGGAGCCATCCTTCGAACGCGCGGCTCACGAGACAGCAAGCTTCCTCGAAGCCGACCTCAGACATCCGGATGGTGGATTCTACAGTGCCCTCGGTGCCGATGCTGATGGTGTCGAGGGGGCGACGTATGTCTGGACACCGACGGCGGTCGAAACGGCGATCGATGACCACCAGATCAGCCAGCTCGTCCTCGAGCGATTCGGAATCGATGAAAAGGCCGAGGTTGCCGATGGAAACGTTCTGCGGGTCGAGACGTCCATCGAGTCGTTGGCAGAGAAACACGATCTCACGCACGATGCGGTGGTCGCACTACTCGAGCAGGGTCGTAAAGAGCTCCTCGAGGTTCGACGGCAACGACCCCAACCGCCACTCGATGACAAGGTGCTGGCATCCTGGAATGGGTTGGCCATCTCCGGATACACCACCGCAGGGACCATGCTCGACGAACCGGCATATCACGAGACGGCACTGGAGACCCTTGGATTCGTCGAGGATCGGCTCTACGATGCAGCCTCTGGGCAGCTCTACCGACGATATCACGACACCTCAGTAGCCATCCAAGGGTTCCTCGAGGATTATGCCTCCATCGGCAAGGCAATCTTCGAGTTGGCCTCGGCGACGGGACAACATCGGCTCATCGGGTTCGGCGTCGAGCTCGTGACCGAGCTCCTCGATCGATTCTGGGAACCGACTACCGGTGAGCTTCGATTCTCCCAACAGGGAGTGATCGGGGCACCAGGTGAGGCGATGGACACCAGAGACCGATCGATTGCCTCTCCGATCGCACTCACCGTCGGTGTGCTCGCAGATGCCGCGGGATTTGTCGACGATGACCGCATCGATGTGGTCCTCGGATGGATCGAAGCAGAATACGGCCCGTCACTCACGACGAGTGGGGTCGATCAGGCAGCCCTGGCCCTCGCACTCGAGCGATACCGACGTGGACCACCCTCAATCACCATCGTCGAAGATACCCTCCCGGAGGGATGGCGAAACGTGTTCAGACGGCATCCTTGGCGTCCAATCGTCACCACTCGACCGGTATCGGTCGCCGAGACGATCGCGATGTTTGGTCTCGATGAGGAACCACCGCTTTGGCGAAATCGGACACAAGTCGAAGGTCGACCGACGGCATATCCCTGCAGAGGGATGGAGTGTGGGCCACCGGTGCACGATCCTGAGTCGGTGCTGAACTGGTTCGAAATGGGAGATCCAACGGAGGACGAGTGAACTCGTTCTGGCTGGTTCCGTGATTCGAGTTCACCGAGGTGATATGCCGCCGAAGGCGTTCTCGCTCACCCTGACAACCAGCGTATCGTCCACCTCTCGCAGGTCGTATGTCGGAATCGAACCATCGTGCCGACGTTCGGCGTACATCGGTTCAGCGAGGGTACCATCGTCAATTCCATAGACCATAAGGAGCGGTTCGGTCTCATCGGGGGTGATCAGCTCCTCACGGACTGCTTTGGCCAGCTCACGTGAGAGCCATTCGTCAGGACTGATGGAGGGCTCGAGGATAATCGCTTCCTTGATCGTCCGCCTGAGGTACCATGAGAGGTCGTCCAGTAGTGCGACAGCGGCGCCGAGGCTGACCGTCTCGAGCCGGAGGGCGTTCGTGTATGGTTGCGCCAGCTCGTAGGTCGATAGCGCCTGCTCGGCCGTCTCGAACGACATGAGCCGTTCAAGCGGATCGGATTCGGGATCGGCCACGAAGCAGACAGATGCCACGGGAGGGTCAAAGTGACGACGGATGAAAGCGATTTCGTCCGAGGTCAGAAGGTGGCTACATCCCCTTCGATCACCCGATCAGTGAGCTCGGGGATCGAGCCGAGTCGATCATCCACAACAGCCTCGATGTCGGCTGCGATATCGTCGATATCGGTTCCTGATTCCGGGATGACATCGACATCTGCCACCTGCGGTTGATCGATCGGTTGGCCGATCTGACTCAACAAGCGAACCCGCAGGTCACGGATATCGGCAACCTCGTCGACGACCGACTTGGCGGTCTCCATCGCGAGCAGGTTGTATATCTTCCCGATATGGTTGACGGGATTTTTACCAGAGGTGGCCTCAAGGCTCATCGATCGGTTTGGTGTGATGAGTCCATTTGCTCGGTTTCCGCGGCCGACCGAGCCATCGTCACCCATCTCAGCGGAGGTGCCAGAAACGGTGAGGTAGATCGAATCGTTCTCGTAATCGTCGGCGGTGTTGACGTCCGCATCGACGTCAAGATCGGTCTCGCGTGCGGCCAAGTCGAGGGTGAACTCCTTGATCTCGTCTTCGAATGACCGGTAGGCATCGAGGTCATCGATATACTCGTCGACCATCGCTGCTGCGATGGTGAGATAGAGCTCGTCATCCTCACGCTTGCCCATGACCTTGATGTCCGGGCCGAGTGCCGGATTCGATGCCGCAAATCGTCCATTGAGTTGGCGCTCAGTCTCGAGGACCACCCGTTCGGTATCGCTCAACGGGGCGAACCCGACCCCGAAGCTCGTATCATTCGCCGCGGGGACTGCCGATTCACCATCGGAGAAGACGGTCTTGAGGTCTCCGCTGCCCTCACCGAGCTTGACATCGAGCACCACATCGGTTCCGACCTCGAGGCGGGGGACGACCTCTTCGAGGTAGTCCCTTGCTGCCGCGATGGCGATGCTCTCGGCTGGAAATGGAACATCCTCATACCGCTTTGTGGCGCGGCCGACAAGGAGAATGTAGATCGGGCTGTGGATCTCACCACCGCCAAACGCTGGTTCGGAGCGGCCAGCCACCAGCTGTGTCTCGTCGGTATTGAAATGCAATACAGTTCCGAATCGCTCACGGTACGCCCGGCACAGATGACCGGCGACACGTTCGGCGATTCCGTCACAGATGGAGTCCGGATGACCGAGGCCCTTTCGTTCAACGATCTCGACCTCCTGGTCGCGGACCGCTGGACGGTCGAAGTTGGTGATCCGGACGTTCCGACTCGTCATCAACAGGTGGTAGCCGATGTCCGGTTCTATAACTTGCGAATCTACTCGGTGTCGAGATTATTACCTTGGGTTATCCTTCAATATGAGCTCGAGGTATGTCGCCGAAACTTCTCGCTCGAGATCAAGGCCTAGCTCCTCGATGAGTCGATCGAGCGCCACCTCAGCAGCGTCGATGTCATCATGGACCAGTTCCACCTCGACATACTCTCCAAGTCCGTCGACCGTATCGAGCACGACCGTCTCGTCACCGCGGTTGAAGCAGATTCGACGCTTCTCGACGCTGGCTACCGGATCGAACCCGACCGCGATGAGGAGTTCCTGCGCGACCGCTGGATCGTCGAGTTCGACACTGAGCTCGCGTCTCGCCTTTGCTTGTGACCCACGTCTCGGTCCCTTGTAGGTGAGCTCACACCGAGGATGGGCACCATCAACTGCAGTTATCACCCGGAGTCGAAGCGCCTCATCGGTGGTCTCGAAGTGACGTTGGGGATGGTCGAGATATCGATCAACCTGGCTGAGTTCGGCCGTCTGCTCGAAACCGGCATCTGTGAGGCGATCGCGAATGGTGTTGTGATTGCTCTCGAACTTTCGTTCGACCTCGAATCGTGGCACATTCGGTGGTCGCTTCGCCGACATCAAAGCCGCTTCGGCCGAGGTACACCGCAATAACGAGATTCTTAAATGTCGACCGACGGTTCGTTGTACACATGTCAAAGGAGCCTGCAGAAGAGGAAGTCGAAGTCGAGGATGAGGCGACAGAGGAACACGACAATGAGTCGGCCGAGTCAGCTGCAGAGGCTGAAGAGGACGAGGTAGAAGAAGAGGAGCTAACTGGTGTCCAACCTGGTGACGTCATCCGGGTGAACCTCACGGCGTACACCGCTGAGGAGGGGATCCTCGTCGATACGACGGACCAGGAAGTTGCTGAGGAGGAGGGGGTCGATCAGGACCAGACCTTCGAACCACGGGTTGTCGTCCTCGGTGAGGGCCATCTCTTTGCAGCAGTCGAAGAGGCGCTGACCGGGCTTGAGGCAGGCGAGACGGCGGAGGTGACTGTCGAGGCGGCAGCTGCCTTTGGCGAACACGACCCGGATCAAGTTCGAACCGTTGGGGTGGATAAGATCCCTGACGATGACCGGTACCCTGGTGCGTTCATCGAGGTTGACGGCCAGCGCGGGATGCTTGAGACGATCATCGGTGGTCGAGCAAGGGTCGACTTCAATCACCCGTTCGCGGGCGATGATATCGACTACGACCTCGAGGTGATCGAGGTCCTCGACGACCGCGAAGAACTCGCCCAAGGGCTCATCCAAACCTTCCTCGACCTCGATCTCGACATCTGGTTCCAAACCGATGAGATCGAGGTGTATCCAGGAGAAGAGGACGAGGACGACGAGGCACCAGAGGTCGAGGAGGTTGAATCGCTCTACATCGAGGCAACCCCACAGCTGACGATGAACCAGCAGTGGCTCTTCGGCAAGCAGCAGATCGCCTCAGAACTCATCGATCAGCTCGAAATCGATCGGATCGTCGTTCAAGAGATCATCGAGAGTACCGATAACGTCCTCCAACAGACACAGGACCTCCTCGCCGAAGAGGGTCTCGAGGGGCTGGAAGAAGAGGACATCGAAGAGCTTGAAGAGCTCGAGGAGTAACGCTTCCTGTCGGGTTGCTGTTCCGGACTGAGATACGCTGATAGCTCTGGTGCATCTCTGCAGACTGCCACGAACGAAAAACTCAGGCGATATCCCGGCTGGTATCGATCGCGACGTGGTCGACAAGCTCCAGCTTGATCTCCTCGGTGACCGCCCGTCCACCACGGTTCTTCGGAACGAACATCCTCGTGACCAACGTGCTCCCTCTGACCTCGGTCTCGAGATCGAAGACGATATCCGCCGCGTGAAGCGTCAATCGACGGTTCTCCGGGGTCTGATCCCCACCAAGGCAGTTGAGCACTGCGTATCCTCTTGTGTTCTGCAACTGGGTTTGAAGGTCGTTGAGGAAGCTGACATACCGGTTCGAAGCGCACTCTTCGAGCGAGTCGGCCGGGTCGATGATCAGGGTCTGACCCTCACCGAGCTGGCCGATCGCGCGGTTCGCTCTATCGAGCACCTCACCGCCGCGTAACTCGATCACCCGTGCGTCACCGGTCTGGGCAGGGGTCGCCCGGAGGGCATCGCGCACCGCCGCTTCCGTTCGGATGGTTGAGAGATACACCGTCGGATGTTCATTGGTGAGTTCATAGAGGAGGAGCTCCGCGCTGCTTGATGGTGGGGCGAGCAGCGCAACGATCGAGCCGGCAGGGACACCACCGCCAAGGCGTCGATCGAGCACCTCGATACCGGTTTCGATGGTATCCATAGGTGTCAACCCTCTTTATCCACTCAAGTATTTAACATTTGGCCCGGTCAGATTGGAGGGTTTTTTGGTGGCGTGGCTCCCGGTCAATTCCGATGGACCGGCGACACCTCATCACGACGGGGGAACTCAGCAGGGCCGAGATCGAGGCAATCCTGGCCAGGGCAACAGAGATCGACGAGGGTGCGGACGCCGATATCTCGGACTTTCTCCTTGGTCTGCTTTTCTTCGAACCGAGCACGCGCACCCGATTGAGCTTCGAAGCCGCGGCGAAGCGTCTTGGTGGTGACGTCGTCGACCTCGGGGCCGTCGAGGCATCGAGTGTCGAGAAGGGGGAGACACTGGCAGATTCAGTGCGCGTCCTTGAGGGATACTGCGACGCGATGGTCCTCAGGCACCCGAGAGAGGGTGCCGCTCGCATGGCGACGGAGTTCGTCAACATCCCACTCATCAACGGTGGCGACGGCGCTGGTCACCATCCAAGCCAAACGTTGCTCGACCTGTACACCATCCAGAAGCATCATGGGTTGGACGGGCTGACGATTGGCATTCTCGGCGATCTGAAATACGGCAGAACCGTCCATTCACTGGCGACCGCGCTGACGAAATTCGATGCAGATCAACACTTCATTAGCCCAGAGAGTCTGCGCCTCCCGCGAGACATCAGGTTCGATCTCCACGAGGGTGGTGCGACGGTCAGAGAGCACACCTCGATGGAGGCGATCCTCCCGCTCTTGGACGTGCTGTATGTGACACGTATCCAGCGTGAGCGCTTCCCCGATGAGAACGAGTATCGGTCCGTAGCCGGACAGTATCGCATCGATGAGGCGGTCCTGGCGGACGCGAGTGACGACCTGATCATCCTCCATCCCCTACCGAGGGTTGACGAGATCGACCCGGCGATCGATGAGACAGATCGGGCGAAGTACTTCGAACAGTCCCACAACGGGGTCCCTGTCAGGATGGCACTGCTCGAGCTCTTGATGGAGGGATCCCGATGACTGAGCACGAGCTCAGGGTCAGCAAGATCGAGAATGGCACCGTGATCGATCACGTCACCGGCGGACAATCGCTCAATGTCCTTTCGATCCTCGGCATCGACGGAACAGAGGGTAGCGTGCTGAGTATCGCGATGAACGTCCCGAGCGGTCGACTGGGTCGAAAGGACATCCTGAAGATCGAGGATCGAGAGCTGAGCCAAGAGGAGGTCGACGTCCTCTCCCTGATCGCCCCCGAGGCGACGATCAACATCGTCCGCGATTTCGAGGTAATCGAGAAGAGCCGTGTCGAACGTCCGAGCCACGTTCGTGGAATCCTCTCCTGTCCCAATCACAGCTGTATCACCAGTAGTGGCGAGCCGGTCACCCCGAAGTTCGATGTCCTCCCGACCGGTGTTCGCTGTGCGTATTGCGGGACAATCCTCCGTGAGAACCTCGCCGAACACCTCGCCAAGCCATCCTAAGTGACCCACCCTTCATCTCGGCTCAATCGTGTCGAGCTTCGGCAACAGCCCTCGCCGCCGCTGCATCGTAGGCCACATAGACGGAATCAGCATATGCCTCTGCCACCTCGACTGCATGGACGAGGTTCTCGAGGTCGATATCGATCCCATACACCTCGACACCGAGGTCCGCACTGGTGAGGGAATCGACGAAACCAGAGGCGAGTGCCTCGAGCCAGTAGGTCGTCGTGTATGCCATGTCGTATAGCGGGACGACCACCTCATCGATGGCTGGTTCGACCGCAGCGAGTGAGAGACCCGAGCGCCGCTCGAGATGGCCTGGATATGGATCGGGGTAGACGGTGAGGTATGTCCGGCCGTCGATTCGATCGGCCGCATCGTGCACGAAGCGGGTGATGGTCGACGTTCGCCACGACCACCAGTCATCCTCATCTGCTGTGTCGAACTCAATCTGACACCGATCACACCGGCAGTACTCCCCTCTAGCAAACCCAACATCATCCAATCTGATCGCACCGCTTCGCTCAGCACAGTGCTCGAGGAGTTCGAGCAGCTCGAGTCGATAGTCCTCGTTGGTCGGGCAGACATACCCCCAGTCGAAGTAGGGGCGGTCACGCGTCGCTAGTCTACCCTCGTCATCGACGGTCTGGAGTCCGGGGTCATCAGCCCGACTGCTATCTCCATGACAAGAAACCATGTTGACCGCATCAGTCAGCGGGTCTGTCTGTCTGCCGGTGACGTCCTTCACCTCATAGAATGCGATGTCGAAGGCCGGATCATCCACCTCGTCAGCAACCCTGGTGACGATGCCATCCATGCTGCTGAGTTCGTGCGACATCGATAAAACCATCTTGACCGCTGGCCGGTCGAACCGGGTCGCTTTTCTGCGACCACTTGGTACCGCGGGATATGAGCTTCGACGAAGGTGATCGGGTCGTCCTGCGAGATGAGCACAGCGAATTCGAAGGTGAGATCGGAAGCATCACCCAAGTGATGGAGACGATGTTCGGCGATGCCACCTACACCGTGAGCTTTGACGATGGGCAAGAGACCGGTGTGCCGGCCGATCTGCTCGAACTGGCCGACGACGAGGACGACGAGTCCGAAGAGTAGGCGACCGATGGTCTCACCGCCGGTGCATCACATCCGGATCCGTGCCTTTTGTTACGGGACTGAGATCCCTGACCGAGTAGGGGCCGCGCTACGGGCAGTCTATCCGGAGCTGGGGGCACCGGACGAACCGGCGATCGAGGTCACCTCCAGTGAGGGACACTATGGCCACCAGATCGATATTTTCTCAGCCGAATTGGGCAATGCCGATCAATTCCGGACCGTGATAGATCGGATCGCCGCAGGTGGTGAGCTCACACAAATCGCACGAGAGCTCGACCAGCGAGTCACCCACGATAACGAGCTCGTCATTCGATTCGATAAACAGACCGCCTATCGTGAGGAGGTGTTGACCCTCGGTCAGGGGATCGAAGTGAGCATCAAGCTCGAAGCCTACCCCGCAAAGCGATCGGCGGCAATTGAGAACATCCGCGAGTACCTCGATTCGCTCGAGGACGATTCATGAGCAACTGGCGCGGATTGGCTGAAGCAGCAACGGCCTATCCTACCGGTCAATCCACGGTATCGAGACTTGCGTTGACCGCCGACCGAATCGGCTTTGATGGGATTGTCATCCGGAACGCACCATCCACCGAGGCAACCGCAGCAGTCGCTCACCGTGCTACCGCTGATGAGATCGAGCTCGTGTACGGCCAGGAACTATCCACCGGGACCATCGAGACTATCAGTGGACGGTTACCGCAGCTTCGCAAGGAGACGACTGTCCTCATGGTAGCCGGTGGAACCGAACAGATGAATCGCTTCGTCGCCAGACAATCGCACGTCGACGTCCTCACTCGCCCGATCGACCACAGCGGTCCTGACCTCGATCAGGGGGTAGCCAAAGCGGCAATCGAACACGAGGTGGCAGTCGAAATCGACCTCAGTCCACTCAGGTCTCCCGGTGGCATTCGGGTCAGGTACCTCGATCGACTCCGACGGCTGTGGCGGATCGTCGAGTACTATGAGGTACCCTACGTCCTGACGGTCCGCCCAGCATCCCATCTCGAACTGGTCGCACCGAGAGAGGTCGTCGCCCTTGCTGAAATCGTCGGGTTGGACGCGGTTGCGGCTCGACGCGGGCTTGCCACCTGGATGAGCATCGCCGAACGTAATCGTGAACACGCTGGCGAGGGTTTCATTGAACCAGGCGACTGAATCATCGATATGAAGCGATCAATCGAGGAGCACGCCAAGCGGTTCGACGCGAAGGCGGAAGAGTACGATGAGGACAAGTCGCCGGAGTATCACGCCTGTCGCGATCTCGTCATTGAGTTGGCAGCACCGACGAGTGAGGATGTTGTGTTGGACCTCGGGACCGGGACCGGTGCGATCGCCCTCGCCCTTGCACCTGTCGCAACGCGAATCATCGGTCGGGACATCAGCCGAAGGATGCTCGATCAGGCCGAGGCGAAGGCCGATGCTGCCGGGATCGAAACTGTCACCTTCGACACTGGGCGGTTCCTTGAGCCGAACTTCGAGGGGGCAGTGGATATCATCACGACAAACTTCGCTCTCCATCATCTCGATGACAGTCAGAAACGCCTGGCGATCGAGCAACTGTGTACCCGATATGCACCACGACGCTTCGTCCTCGGTGATGTGATGTTCTTCGACCGACCAGATCCAGATGAACCATTTTACAATCCCGAGGTGGACGATCCAGCCACCGTTGGTCGACTCGTCGAGGCGTTCACCGAGGTTGGGTACGCGGTGACGGCGGTGAAAGCAGTCCACGACCAGGTTGGCGTCATCGTGGCGCAACCGTTACCGTGATCTGCCATGGAAGGGGGGGATCCGAGCCGGTCAAGAGGCCACGGTGGTTCTCTCTTCGCATGGGACGGCTTCCGAAACATCTCCGACCGCGGTGGCGGTATCTCGCCGTTGAGCTCGAGACTCGAGCGACGACGAGCCTCGTGCGCGATACGTTCCAGAACGCGATCTGGCAAGCATCCCGGTCGCTCTTGGGTGATCTCGGCAGTGCCCGAATCAGCCTTGATGTGCTCAGATTCTCACACCGCGATGGCAGAGGAACTGCTGTAATCAGGGTCCATCGGGGCACGGAAAACGAGGCTCGAGCGGTGCTCGCCACGCTTGGAACGGTCGGAAACGAGCCGATTCGAGCGACGGTCCGTGGTGTGAGCGGCACGATTCGTGCCTGTGAAGAAAACTATTTACGAATCGCGAGGGAATCACAGAGCCACGAGGTCATCGCCCTCGACGACGTGAAATCGCCGGCTTTCATCCGCTCGAAAACGGTCGATCTGCTCGGTGATTCCACGCTGCTCGGTGCGACAACACTGGATATCCGTTGAAACCATGCAGGGTCAAGCCCAACAACAGGCCTACGATCGGGGGATCACCATCTTCTCCCCCGATGGTCGGCTGTATCAAGTAGAATACGCCCGTGAGGCGGTCAAGCGCGGTACCGCGAGCATCGGCATCAGGACGACAGAAGGTGTCATCCTGGCGGTCGACAAGCGCATCCGATCGCCACTCATGGAGCGCGATAGCGTCGAGAAAATTCACAAGGCCGACGAACACATCGGTATCGCCAGCGCCGGTCACGTCGCTGATGCCCGACAGCTCGTCGACTTCGCGCGCCAGCAAGCGCAGCTCAATCGTCTCCGCTATGAAGAGCCCATCGGAGTGGAGACACTGACGAAGACGGTCACCGACTTCATCCAACAGTATACACAGGTCGGTGGTGCGCGACCGTTTGGTGTCTCACTCATCATCGGTGGGCTCGACGATGGTCGGCCACGACTATACGAGACTGATCCATCGGGAACACCATATGAATGGAAGGCGCTGGCCGTGGGAGCTGACCGGGCCGATCTGCAGGACTTCCTCGAAGAGGAATACGTCGACGAGATGTCACTTGAGGAAGGAATCGGCCTCGGCGCAAGGGCGCTCGCGAAAGTCAACGAGGGTGTGCTCTCCCCGTACGATATCGGCTTGGCCACGATAGACCAAGCTTCAGAGCGTTTCCTCAGGCTCACCGACGAAGAGATCGAAGAGTACCTCATCGAGCACGACCTACTCGAGCAAGAAGAAGAGTGAACTGAGTCTGGTATCGTTTATTGCAAGGGACCTGTAAGGGATTAGTATGATCTCGCTAGACGAGGCCGTCGTCGCTCGTCTCGAATCCCACGGTGCTCGGTTCGAGGTACTCGTCGATCCGGATGCCGCCCAGGCGATCAAACGAGGTACGTTCGAGGGAGAGCTCGAAGAGGTCGTCGCAGCGGAACAGGTGTTCGACAATGCCAGCCGTGGCGATCGACCAACAGAGGAGGATCTCGAGGAGGTCTTTGGGACAACGGATCCGATGCAGATTATTCCCGAGGTGATCAAACGCGGTGAGATTCAGATCACGGCCGAGCAGCGACGCGAGATGCAAGAGCGCAAGCGACGCCAGCTCATCACCCATATCAGCCGAAACGCGGTCAATCCACAGATGGATGACGCCCCACATCCACCTGAACGGGTCGAGGCAGCCCTCGAGGAGGCCGGATTCCGCATCGATCCACTCGAGACAGTCGAAGCTCAGATCGATGAGGCGGTCGATGCTTTGCGTCCGATTTTACCGCTTCGGTTCGATGAGATGACCGTCGCCGTGCAGATCCCAGCGGAGGATGCCGGCAGTGCACAGGCCCGGCTTCGAGAGTTCGGTGAGCTCATCGAAGAGGAATGGCAGACCGATGGCTCTTGGATCGGCATCATCACGTTCCCAGCGGGGATGCAAAATGAGTTCTACGAGCGGGTGAACGAGGTGAGCGGTGGAGCCGCAGAGACACGGATCATCAGCGCCGAGGACGAGTTCGATACCAGATGAGGTGATAAACCGTTCACTGGAACGGCTACGTTTCAGTCACCAGTCGTCCTCGAAAATGAATGTCCCATCACGCTGGACGGTCTCCCCATCGATCTCGATGAAGGAGTCCTCGCTCATATCGACAATCATGTCCTGGTGGACGGCACTATCGTTGCGTTCGACGTCGGCTGCAACGGTCTCTTCATAGGCACGGCCAAGGGCGAGATGGACGGTGTCTCCCATCTTCTCATCGAACAGCATGTTTGCGGTGAACCGATCGATATCGCGGTTCATGCCGATGCCAAGCTCACCGAGTCGGCTCGCCCCTGCATCGGTCTCGAGGATCGTCCCGAGCAGCTCCTCGTTCTTCCCTGCCTGGTAATCGACAACAGAGCCATCCTCGAATTCGAGGTAGGCGTCGGCGATCTCCCGACCATCACGGATGACCGGTTTGTCGAAGAGGACCGACCCCTGGACCGAGTCGGGCACCGGTGCGGTGAATACCTCACCACCAGGGAGGTTGTGCTTGCCGGCATCATTGATGGCTATCATCCCCTCGATACTCATCTCGAGCTCCGTATGCTGGCCACTGACAATCCGAACCGTGTTACCATCGTTCAATCGATCGACGAGTTGCGCCTGGAATGCTTGTTGGGCATCCCAGTCCTTGCTGATCGCCCGATGGACGAAATCTGCGTAACCCTCGGTGCTCATCTGTGCGAGCTGGGCAGCATCGGGTGTTGCATGCTGGGTGGCGACCCAGCGTTTCGAGAGTCGCTCTTCGAGGATCGGTCGTTGGGTCCGACTCCAGCCGGCGATCGCATCTCCCGGTACGTCGGCTTCCTCGAATCGGTT
>SKSH01000001.1 GCA_007118075.1 Halobacteriales archaeon | reverse complement strand
CAGGTCACTTCCCCCCGGGCGATGGAGCGGACTATCGAGACCGTATCGTTTACCCCGATATCGACTGACTTTCCTAAGGTCCCAGTGTTCAACACATAGCACTCAGCATCGAGTTCGGAGATGAGTTCGAGGAATCGGTTACCTTCCGCTGCCGGATCGCCGATGATGAACGGGTTCGTCCCAACAACACGGATCGGCTCACCTGCTCGCTCTGGATCTCCGGCACTCGTCTGGATGGATTCACCGAGCATGAACGCAGCGGCACCCTGTTCGGGAGTGAGCTTCGCTACCGGAGGCATGAGTGAATTGCGGGTGATGAAGAAGATCTGATCGACCCCATCGAGATCGATTGACGGGTCGGTGCGTGGCACATCGTTTCGATTGACAATCGCCCGACCATTGGCGGTGTAGCGATCAGAATCGAAATCGACGGTGCCATCGGTCGCCACCTCGACGTTCTCCAAGACGGCATCTGGGGCGGTTGCCGCCTTGAAAAGTTCTGGTTGCTCATCCTCATCCAACCCGATGGTCTTGATATATAGTCCGGTCCCCTCACTGCCTGCTACCGACCCGTCCGGTAAGAGGGCACAAACATCATCCTGGACTAGCCGTGCCTCTTCAGGCTGCTCCAAATCAAACCCATGACAGGTGAGTGTAGATTTACCGGTTGCAGAGAGCCCAAGGAAGAGTTGCCCGACCTCAGAATCAGACAATAAGAGCCGCTTACTACCTGCATGTAAGCCGAGGCCACCTTGTTGCTTTGCCTCATACATGAACAGCCGGAGGAACGATTTCTTCGCCTCACCAGTGTAATCGCTTCCGAGAACAGCGGTGAAGCCCTTGTTGGGAAGGACCCTGATAGCGGTCTCCGGATGATCTGGGATCTGTACGGTGAAGAACGATGGCTCGGAATCCACCATGACTGGATCGAGGAGTTTGGACCATGCCAATGCGATTCTGGCGTACTCAATCGGTACGAAGTACCGACAGACGAACGATAAATCGGGATGGCGGCCAACCTGTCGGTCGAGGCAGATCAACTGCCGGTCAGCGGTTGCATCGATGGCTGTCTCGATGTAGCCGAAATCAACTTCATCGAAATCAGCATCGACACTGGTCGATGTTCGTTCGGCATTCCGTGAGCGCTCACGGCTAACGTAGGCAGCCGAATCGTACTCGGTCGTCAGTTCATCCGAGCGAGCCATCCGCCTAAGTTCATCGAGGGGAGGGTTGTAGATGATGTTCTCAGCGGTTCGCGGATCTGGGAGATCTGACGGCGAAAATCGATCCCGGCTCCGGGGTGTCGACATTATGTGGGACTTCTCGGGCCGAATGTATAAAACCGAACCACTTCGACTGCGTGAGCCAAGTCATTACATGCCGAAGGGGTAGCACTAAAGGTATTGCCGAGAGACGTTCTTCGCATGTGGAAAAGTTTCAAGATCGGCTCGATTTTTGGGATCCCACTCAAATTGGATATCACCTTCTTGCTGATCCTCCCTGTCTTTGCATTCATCATCGGTCATCAGATCGAGCTGGTTGCTGAGTTGCTCAACGACTTGTTTGCCGCTGACATCGATATCGAGGCCATCGAGGCAGGCTACTGGCCGTGGATCCTCGGTTTCTCTGCTGCCATCGGTCTCTTCATCGGGGTGATCTTCCACGAACTCGGTCACTCACTCGTTGCGATGCGATACGGATACCCTATCGAATCAATCACACTCTGGTTGCTCGGTGGTGTCGCCGCCTTCAAGGAGATGCCAGAAGATTGGCGTCAGGAGTTCGCCATTGCCATTGCCGGTCCAATCGTGAGCGTCTTTGTTGGAATCCTCTCATATGGGCTCTTCATCGCGACACCCTCGACCGCCGATTGGATTCCTGCGATCGGTATCGATGGGATGTTGTTTGTATTTAGTTACCTCGCCATCCTCAATGTCTTCCTCGCCGCATTCAACATGTTGCCTGCGTTCCCAATGGATGGTGGGAGGATCCTCCGCGCGCTGCTTGCCCGGAACCGGCCGTACGCGAAAGCGACCCAGCAGGCCGCCAGGATCGGGAGGATATTCGCCATTATCTTCGGGCTATTTGGACTATTGGTATTCAATATCATCCTCATCGCCCTGGCCTTCTTCATCTACATCGCGGCCTCAGGCGAGGAACAACACGTCGTGCTCAAAGCTGCCTTCCAGGACGTCACCGTAGGTGATATCATGACACCAAGAGCGCAGCTGAAGACGGTCGAGGCCGAAACAGATCTGCGGTCATTGACCCAACGGATGTTCCGAGAACGACACACGGGCTACCCGGTCATCGAGAATGGCCAGCTCGTCGGACTCGTGACCCTCGAGGATGCGAGATCTGGCGGTGAATCAGCGCTCGATCAGTTATCTGTTGGTGACGTGATGACCGATGAGTTACAGACCATCAGTTCCGACATCCCAGTCATTATCGCGATTGAACGGATGCAACGAGAGCGAATCGGCCGTTTGCTGGTCGTTGATGACGGTCAATTCGTCGGCCTCGTCACACGAACGGACATCATGACCGCTCTCGAGATCCTCCAACAGAGCGGACCAATGGCCCACGCCATCCCCGGAACACAAGTCTGAAAGTTCGGCCACAGTTGGATGCGAGACTATTTGTGACCGCACCTATCTTCGCTCCGTATGACCACCGAGGTGTACATCAGCGTCGATATCGAGGGGCTCACCGGATTCGTTCATCCTGCTCAAGACGAAACCGAAGAGATGGCGACACGCATGGCAGCCGAGGTGAATGCGGTTATCGAGGGGCTCACCGAGGCGACTGATGTCTCCAGAATCACCGTAGCCGATGCACATGGCCGGATGCGAACCCTTAGAATCGATGATCTTGACGCTCGAGTGGAGCTGGTCAGAGGTCGTAATCGACCGCTTGGGATGGTCGATGGAGCTGATGAAAACCATGCGTTTGCCATCTTCATCGGGTATCACGACCGACCTGGCTCGGGTGGGGTACTCGAACACACGTTTAGCGGTTCGCTCGATGCAGTATCTCTCGACGGGATCGATGTCGGTGAGACCGAACTCAATGCGGCCATGCTCGCCACGTTAGATATCCCACTGGCGATGGTCGCTGGGGATGATCAGTTGCGAACTACCCTCGAAGATCGAATGCCCGATGTTGCATTTGTCGTGACGAAAAATGCACGAGGGGTTCAATCTGCGATCAACCGTTCGATACATGAGGTTACCGAGGAACTCACCGACACCGCTTCGATGGTTGGCACCGATCCACCAACCGCTGCAACCCTGCCCATTGGTCTATCGTCACCGGTAGAGGTTTCGATCAGATTCTCCTCAGTCGATCATGCCGAACTCGCGACCCTATGGCCAGAGGTACACCACGGGGATGACAGTCGAACGGTCACTCATATCGCTGAAGACATCCCCTCAATGTACCGCTTCGTTCGTGCAGCAGCCGCAGTGAATCCGCAAGATCGCTGAATCAGTCGCTCCGGTGGAACACGACCTGTTTTCCTCTCAGTTTATGTGTATTGGTATCCAACCACATGGATGAGGGTCCATGTACGACCATCTCTTGGTCGCTACCGACGGCGGAAAGCGAGCCTCTCTCGCGGTTGATCACGCTATCGAGTTGGCAACTGGACTAGAGGCTTCATTGACCTTCCTCATGGTAGTTGATGTCCGGCCGGTGTACTCTCGATACGGATTAGCAGCGCTGCCGACTGAGGATGAGATCGTCCACGAGCAAAATCGGGCAAATTCGATCCTCAATCAGGCGGTGGATGAAGCAACCGACAGGGAT
>SKSH01000133.1 GCA_007118075.1 Halobacteriales archaeon | reverse complement strand
TGCCGTCTTTGAACACCGTGATGTCATTGGCAGCTCGCAACACCCCCTTCTCGAGGGGTTCGGGGGCCTTCGTCTCCGAGGTCAATCCCTTTACACCCTTGACGATCGAGACGTGTCGTCTGGGCACCTCGACGGAATCGAATGCGGCATCCAACCGTTCGTTGACCGTCACCGATTGATACTCCACACCCGATGCCTCTCGGCCACACCGCGGACACTCACGGAGACCGTTATCCTCGACCTCGATATCACAGTCCTGACACGCGAACACCATCTGCGTGTGCGTACCACATGCCGGACAGCGGGGATCGATCCCCTCCGTATCACAGTTCGGACAGCGACGACGGTTGAGCTCGACCTCGATGACACCCACGTCACCGCTTTCTTCGGTGCGGTATGCAGCCGCCTCAGCAATCGATCGCTGGTCACCCCCGGCCGAACCGATGGGAAAGAGGCAGTGAACCGCCGGTGACAGCTCCCTGGCCTCGGACTTCTCGGGGCGACCCATCCGTGCACCGATCCGGGTCGGTGCCTTCGCCCGAATGGGGAACGGAGCCAACGCATTGACCGCTTCGAGGGCATCTTCGTGTTCGAGCGTCTCCCACTCACGGGTGAGTGCGCCATCGAAACCGAGGGTTCGTGCAAGTGGAAACCACGCCTCGATACAGAGCATCTCATCATGCACCTCGAACGGGACGAGCAACGTGGCAAGCACGGTCTCGAGTTGTGGTGTTGCTTCAACGAGGAGGCCATCGGAGGTACGTTCGCCCGCCTCGATGGCGGACGCGAGCACCTCGAGGGCTGCCACGTCGACATCGTGGTACAGATAGGTGTAGCTCGGATGTAACGGCGCGCCGAAGCGTTGTGCCCAACCGACCGCCTGCTCAGGTGTCGGATCGGCTAACGAGATCTCAGGATCATCGTCGAGGGCCTGGACATCGGCCCCAGCCGCAGCAAGCTCGAGTCGCCATCGAGCTACGTCATACGCCCCAGGAACCAACCGGTGATTGTTCTCGACGAACTCTCCGAAATTGACGAGATATTCACCTACATCGAGGATCTCGGCCACACCGGTCCGGAGCTCACGAGCATCGGTGGGATCGTCAAGTCGCCTGACCGAGCCGCCATGGAACCTGACCGTCGGTCCTTCGATGGTATCGACTGGGACAACGCCAGCGGCCTTACCTGGGCGTTCGGTCTTCAACTGGGTACCAGGGGCGAGGAAATCATCCAATAGGTGCATCGTCGCCGGGTGGACCCCCGCAGTGGCGAGACCATGGTTCCGTGCCCGACCATATCTGAGCCTGAATCCTCCCTGTCGGCTTGGATGTGCGACGACCGGTCTGCCGGCGATGAGATCGGTTAGATAGGTATCTTTCGGCTTGACGGGATCGGCCGTATCTGCCGACTTCCCCGGTTCAGTTGTCGTGGTTCCCGAACGGAGGGTGGCCAGCCAGGGCCATTCGACCGCATCGAGTGCATCGACATACCGTGCGAGCTTATCCGCCTTCTGGGCGATCCCCTCAGCGAGTACCAGACACATACCTCCTCGTCCACGGTTGGTGTCGATCCGATCAAGGTCGCGATAGGAATCGAGTTCACCCTCCGTCGTCGGTTCGCCATCGAGCATGATGGGACAGTGCTCAGCGATGTGGGTGATTTCCTCCCGTGACGGGGTGTACTGCAAGCCGGTCTCTCGCTCGTAGAGTTGAACCTCCTCGACCACGCGACCGATCTCGAGTTCGGAAGGGCGATACGGATCGATATCGAGCAAACTTCGGGTGTAATCTGCGACGAGAACCGAGAGTGCCTGTGCGGTCCCACCTGCCGAGCGGATCGGTCCGGCATAGGTGATGCGGACGAAGGATGAACCATCGGCTGCGTCCTCGATGACGACGCGATCGATCCCCTCGATCGGTGCGGCGACGACCCCCTCGGTGAGGAGGGCGACGGCAGTGCGGACCGCCGCATCGATTCGGTCGTTCGGATCGTCCAATTCACCGAGTTCACCGGTGGCGAAACCCTTAGCCAGCTCCAAAGCGACATGTTCCCGGCTCATCTCACCCTCGAGTTCGCGAATGCGATCGGCGATCCCATCGATACCCAACAGGTTCTCGACGCGGTCGGCCATGTCCTTGGCGACGGGAATCTCGACGGCTGGTTTCGGATCTGATCCACGGGACCGAGCGGTCGATGCCAGGTCGATTGCCTCGGCTACGGCCGCTTCAATCGCATCTTGATAGGGTTCATCAGCCGCCATGTGGTAGGTCCCAGAGATCGAGGTCCGTGTCGGCATCTGGTACCCGCTCGATAGGCTCCTCGAAGGCGTGAAGGATCACCTCGCCAGCGAACACCTCGGCTCGATTGAGATGACCGGCGACCGACCGACCAGCTGGATCGCTCAACACGGCGTGGGTGTGTGCAAACACCGCACCGTCGAGGAGTGAGAGATTGCCCATACAACTGGCCACCTCCATCGGTTCGTTGACGTCGAACGGTTCGTACTTCCCTACAGACTGATCATAGTACCAGAGCTCAGCCTCCTTCACCGCACCGAGACCCACGAACCAACCAGCCTCGATGTTCGTATCCTCAGCGAAATCCTCGAGTTGACCACGCCAATCGCCGCCGTGAGTCAATCTAATGACGTACGAGCGATCGGTCTGAACCTCGCGGTACTGCATATCCCATCACTGGACGGGCTGGACAAAAAGCCGGTCGGTCCTCGACCTCCCATCCTGCGGGAGCGTTCGTAGCCTACAAGACCCTGAGGGGGATTAAAGGTGATATGCAAGTTGCCGACGTCATGACGCCTCGGGAGGATGTCGTCACCGTCGAACTCCCCGGGACACGGGATGACGCCCTCGAACACCTCCAAGAGCGTCGGTTCTCATCAGTTCCGGTGGTCAAGCACACCGACGAAGGTGAAGAGTTCAGAGGACTCGTCTCACGGGAAAGCCTGATCGAACAGCCTGAAGAGGACCAACTGGCGCTCATCCTTGAGGAGGTACCAGGAGTATCCGCTGAGCTCTCACTCGTCGAGCTCGCCGAACATATGCTCTCGACCGGTGATCGACGGGTACCGGTCGTCGATGGGCAGCTCGAAGGGATCGTCACGGTGACCGATCTCATCCGGACACTGGCCGAGGGTACCAGCCCTGGTGGTGATGAGAAGGTCGGTCCACTCGCCACTCGTGAGGTCATCGCGACGTATGAGGAATCTCCATTGCCGACGGTCCAACGCCAGCTCTATCTCGCCGATGTCCCGTACCTCGTCGTCCTCGATGACGAAGGTGAGATGACCGGGATCGTCACCGAGGTGGACATCCTGGAGGAGGCGCGCGTCGTCGTCGGTGAAGAAGGGACCGGTGACAGCATCGCTGCACAGGATTCGGATTGGGCCTGGGAGGGGATCAAAGCCGTCGGGAACCGGTATCTCCCTACGCGGTATGTCGAAATCCCAGATGACCCGGTCAGGGACTATATGACGACCGAAATCGAGACGACCACGAAGAACACGACCGTCTCGAAGGTGGCACAGGTCATGCTCCAACGCGACATCGAACAGCTACCACTCCTCACCGGTGACGATCTCACCGGGATCGTTCGCGACATGGATCTGCTGCGTGCCATCCATGACTGACGATGACGAGCACCGCTTAGCCCGCGTCACCGAACTCGCCAAGCGACGTGGCTTCTTCTTCGCCGCGAACGAACCCTATGGTGGTGTCGCCGGGTTCTGGACCTATGGACCCGTAGGAGCGGCGTTGAAACGAAATGTCGAACAGCGCTGGCGAGAGCGGTTCGCCCATGAGGAGGGTCACATGGAGATCCAGTCGCCGACGATCATCCCCGAACCGGTGTTTGAGGCATCCGGTCATCTCGATGACTTCACCGACTGGGTGATCGAATGTCCCACCTGCGAGACGTCCTATCGGGCAGATCACCTCGTGGAGGGGACCGGTGAGGTCGAGGACGCAGAGGGACTCTCTGCTAGTGCGCTCGAGTCACTCATCGACGAGCTCGATATCAGCTGTCGCTCCTGTGGCGATTCCCTGCAAGGGATCTCCGTAGGCGAGTTCAACCTGATGTTCTCGACGGCCATCGGTCCCGGTAAGGGTGAACCAGGATATCTCCGGCCCGAGACCGCCCAAGGTACAATCGTCGACTTCCCACGTCTCCTCGAGTACGCTCGGGGGGACCTTCCCTTTGGAGCCGTTCAAATCGGTCCAGCCTATCGGAACGAGATCAGTCCCAGGCGAGCGATCATCAGGGTCAGGGAGATGACCCAGGCCGAACTTGAGCTCTTTTATGATCCAGAGGAGGACGAACCCCCGCTTGGGGCGGTCGCTGCTGTCGAACTTGAACTGTATCCGGTCGAAGCACAAGAGGGCGATGGTGAGCATCGTCGATTGACCGTTGCAGAGGCAGTCGATGGCGGGATCATCGATAACCCCTGGATCGCCTACTACCTCGGAGTCGCAACGACCTGGTTTCACGAGATCGGTGTCGACCCTGCCAAGCTTCGATTCCGACAGCATCTCCCTGGTGAGCGGGCGCATTATGCTGCCGATTGCTGGGATGCTGAGGCATACCTCGACGATGACTGGATCGAACTTGCTGGGTTCGCATACCGGACCAATTACGACCTGAACAAACATCACGAGTACAGCGATGGCTCGTACACGGTCTTCAAGCCATACGACGAGCCAGTGACCGTCGAGCGAGCGACGGTCGATCCGGATATGGCCATGCTCGGACCTGAGTACGGCGCAGCAGCAGCGGACATCGCGAGTGCTCTCGAAGCCCTCGTTGAAACAAATCCAAACGCGTTCGAAACAGGTGATGCCGTGACCATCGAGGCCGCTGGCGAGACCCACGAGATTGCACTCGAAACCACCGGGTACACCGTCGAAACCGTCACCGAGTCTGGCGAACACATCATGCCACACGTCACCGAGCCGGCATTCGGGATCGATCGTCTCGTGTACACATTGCTCGAACACAACTTCCATGAGGACGTCGTCGACGGTGAACCGCGGGCATACCTCGAACTCCCACCCACGGTCTCCCCCAACGTGGCAGGGGTGTTCCCGCTCGTCGATGCCGATGGACTACCCGAACGTGCTCGAGCACTCGCCGACCGGCTCGCCTCTGCGGGCTTGCCAATCACGTACGATGAGCGTGGAGCAATCGGCAGACGCTACCGACGCCAGGACGAGATCGGGACCCCGTTCTGCCTGACGGTCGATCATCGCACGCTCGAGGACGACACCGTGACCCTCCGAGACCGCGACAGCACGAAGCAGATCCGCGTCGAGATGGTCGAGGTCCCCGAGGTCCTCAGGTCGCTTCGGTCGGGTGAGATGAGCTTCGAAGCGGTCGCAGCTAACACAGAGGCGGTCGACCGCGAGGGAAACTCGTAGATGGGCCGTGAGATATCACGGAGACTCGTCCATGCTAGCGGTTCCTTGATTCCAGCGGCCTATCTTCTCGATATCCTCTCTTGGAACCAGGTCAGGCTGGTTCTCGCAATGGGGATCGTCCTGGCATTGGCCATCGAAGCAAGCCGACTCCTCGCTGGCATCGAACCTCCGTTCATCAATCGGATGATTCGTTCTTACGAGGAAGAGTATCTCGCTGGATATGCCCTCTACGTCCTCGCTGGTGGTGGGGTAGGACTGGTCTTCGAGCCAAACATCGCTATCCCAGCGATCCTGATGCTGACCATCGGAGATCCAATCTCCGGATTGCTCAGCACGGGCGAATTACGGCGAGTCAAACGCCCACATGTGCTTTTGGTAATGTTCGTTGTCTGTCTCGCGCTCGGATGGTGGTTCCTCGATCCACTTGCTGCCGTTGCCGCAGCATTCGTCGCCACCATCGCTGACGGGGTCAAACCGGTCATCAAGGGCTATGTGATCGATGACAATCTCACAATTCCTATCGGTGCTGCAGTGAGTGCCTATCTCGTGATGGCCTACGGACCAACCATCCTGTGAGCCGATAGATCGAGGGGAGGGAAGGGTTAACCCACATCAGGCGCTACAGTCAGTCAGTATGACGGCGGCGGCCACATCGGCCGAGATGATCGAACACGAGTTGATCGAGGAAGGACTCCTCGAGCGGCGCACCTATCAGATCGAGATGGCCGATCGAGCCCTCGAAAATCACACGCTCGTCTGTCTCCCAACCGGCCTCGGGAAGACGACGATCAGTCTGCTCGTCACCGCGTCACGGCTGGCTGCCGGGCCCGGTAAGGCGTTGATGCTCGCGCCGACCAAACCGCTGGTGAGCCAACACGCTAGTTTCTACCAGGAGGCACTCACCATCCCAGACGACGAGATCATCACCTACACCGGTGAGACCAGGCCGGATGATCGGGCACAGGAATGGGAAGATGCCAGGGTTATCATGGCGACTCCGCAGGTGGTCGAGAACGATCTCGTCGGCGGACGAATCGACCTCGATGAGGTCGTCCATCTCACCATCGATGAGTGCCACCGGACGGGTGGTTCATATCCCTACGCGTTCATCGCCGAGCGGTATCACGACATGGCGACCGAGCCACTCGTAACCGGCATGAGCGCCTCTCCTGGGAGCGATCGTGAGGAGATCATCGCGGTCTGTGAGCAGTTGGGGATCGCTGCCATCGAGGTTCGAACTGAAGAAGATCCAGATGTCGAGCCGTACACGCATGAAACGGCCATCGACACGATCGAGGTCGAACTGACCGAGGACATCCAACAGATCCGAAACAAGCTCGTCGAGGTGATCGAGAACCGGCTCGAACAACTCGCCGACATGGGGGTGAGTACAACCACCTCCGCTGACTGTTCACAGCGCGATCTCGATGCCATCCGAGCGAAGCTCCAACAGCGCCTTGAGACAGGTGATCGAGATGCCTATCTCGGCCTCTCACTCCACGCGGAGGTGATGAAGCTCAGGCGAGCTCTCAAACTAGCGGAGACGCAGAGTGTCGAGTCGCTTCAACGTTACTTCGAACGTCGCCATGAAGCAGCTCGATCATCTGGGGCATCGAAGGCGGATCAACGCCTCATCTCCGATCCTCGCATCCGCGAGGCAATCGCGCTCGCTCGTGAGTACGACGAGATTCATCCGAAGTTCAGACAGGTACGCATCCAGCTCGCAGAGACGCTCGGTATCAAGGGTGGAAAACGCGTGTTGATCTTCACGGAATCGAGAGATACCGCAGAGCAGCTGACGACTTTCCTCGGTGGGCACTTCGATACCCGCAAGTTCGTCGGACAGACCGACAAGGAGATGAGCGAAGGGATGAACCAGCGAGAGCAACGCGAGACGATCGAGGCATTGAGGCGTGGGGAATTCGAGGTATTAGTCTCGACCTCGGTCGGTGAGGAGGGTCTCGATGTTCCCGAGGTCGACCTTGTGCTGTTCTTCGAGCCTGTTTCGACGGCCATTCGAACGATTCAGCGACGTGGTCGTACCGGTCGCCAAGCACCAGGACGGGTGGCCGTCTTGATCGCCAAGGGGACC
The DNA here is from genome assembly GCA_007118075.1 of Halobacteriales archaeon. Lineage (GTDB taxonomy): Archaea > Halobacteriota > Halobacteria > Halobacteriales > SKSH01 > CAZXER01. The sequence continues at coordinate 6,017 of SKSH01000133.1, read as the reverse complement.
AGAGATGAGGCCTTCTACTGGCGTGCCAGACACCAGGAACGGCGGATGAGCCAAGACATCCGCGCACTGAAGGAGGTTGCGGATGACCTCGAGATCGAGCTGCTACAGGATGACGAGGTCCGGGCCCGCGCAGAGGCAGCCAGTCGCCGGGCGGCGGATCAAGAATCACTCTTCTCATTCGTGGGCGATGAGGCTGAAGACACCACCACAGCAGATGTATCGGACGACGTCGCCGTATCGATCATCGTCGATCAACGAGAGCTCGATGCTGCGATCGGTCGAGAGCTCTCCCGGCGAGACGACATCGAGCTCGCTCTTGAGACCCTCGATGTCGGTGACTACATCCTCAGTGACCGGGTCGCCGTCGAGCGCAAGACCGTCGATGACTTTCTCGACAGCCTTCTCGGCGGTGATCGTGATCTCTTCGACCAGGTGAGTCGTCTTACCGCCGCCTACGAACGGCCGGTGGTCATCATCGAAGGGGATCGGCTCTATGAACGGCGGAACATCAATCCGGCCGCGATCCGAGGGGCGATCGCGAGTCTGGTGAGTGACTTTGGTGTGAGTGTACTCCAGACGAACGATATTGATGAGACCAGGGAACTGCTGGTAGCCATGGCCAGTCGCGAACAGCGCGATGGCGGTCGGCGCGTGAGTGCTCATGGTGACAAGCACGCGCGGACGTTGTGGGAACAACAGGAGTACGTGGTCTCATCCATCGCCGAGATTGGACCAGTCACTGCCCGCACCTTGCTCGAATCCCTCGGTTCGGTGGTACAGGTCATGACCGCATCCCGTGAGGAATTGCTTGAGGTAGAGGGTGTCGGGGAGGTTACCGCCGATCGAATCCACGAGGTGGTCTCGAGCCGTTACGAACCGGAATGATCACTCACCGTCGAAGGAGCGAAGCGCTTCGATGGCTGCCTTGGCGGTCTCGAGGTGTTCCCGTGCCGTGCGTGGATCTTCGGCAGTCGCTGCGGCGGCTGCGGAACGTTCGAGCGTTGCCTCGATATTCGAACGAGCGTCACCGGTTGGTTGCACGGTAGGTTTCGTTGCTGGCTGTGTCGAATCCTTCGGCGGAGCCTCTTGCGATTCTCCTTCAACCGCTCCCTCTACAACCTCCCGCTCACACTCAGGACAGAACGTGTGTTCTTCGTCACGAAAGAGCGGAGCACCACACTCTGGACAGTGTCGGTCCGTCATCGTCATGCCCTGTAGGAGGAGCTCGCTCATGTGCTGTGCAACAGCTCGATCGGCCTCCTCTGCAGCGAACTTCTCTCTCAACCGCTCGCGCTCGGCCTCTTTGTCGAACTCACTCATTACCAAGGAGGCTATTCCCTCGAGGGTGAATTACCTTTCTACGAGGTTGTTTCACCTGATTCGAAGCGCTTAACCCCGTTTCGTGGGGCGTTTCAGGTATGGCTAAAGTCAGCATCGTAGGTGCGGCTGGAACCGTCGGAGCAGCGACGGCCTTCGCCCTCGCGGTTCGCGACGTCGCGGACGAGATAGTGCTGGTCGACCTCCCTGAGCAGGAGGATGTGACCATCGGACAGGCGGCAGATACCAACCACGGCACTGCCTACGGATCGAACACCACCATCACTCAGGGGACCTACGCCGATACGGCGGGCTCTGAGGTCGTCGTCATCACCGCAGGCATCCCCCGCCAGCCGGGACAGACTCGACTCGACCTCGCCGGGGACAACGCCCCAATCATCGAGAATATCGGTGCCTCGCTTGCTGAACACTCCGATGAGTTCATCTCGCTGACCACCTCTAACCCGGTTGACCTGTTGAACCGCCACCTCTACGAGACCGGTGATCTCGATCGGCACCAGGTGATTGGATTCGGTGGTCGGCTTGATTCGGCACGCTTCAGATACGTACTCGCCGAACGTTTCGACACTCCGGTGAAGAACGTCGAAGCGTCCATCCTCGGAGAACACGGTGATGCGCAGGTTCCTGTCTTCTCGAAGGTCCGGATCGATGGCCGTGACCCGTCATTCAACGAAAACGAGCGAGAAGAGATTCTCGAGGAGTTGCGCGTCAGCGCGATGAACGTCATCGAGAAAAAGGGGGCGACAGAATGGGGACCGGCAAATGGCTGCGCGCATATGGTGGAAGCCATCCTTCGTGACACCGGTGAGGTCGTTCCAGCTTCACTCTATCTCGATGGCGAGTACGGCCTTGAAGGTGCAGCACTTGGAGTCCCCGTTAAGCTCGGGAAAAACGGCGTTGAGGAGATCGTCGATTGGGAACTATCCGAGGATGAAGCTGCCGGGCTTCTGGAAGCCGCAGACAAGCTCGCAGAGCAATACGACCGTATCGCCTGAACGTTCCTTCGATAGACCCTTCTCGACGGGAGACCATAGCATTCGGCATGCCAATCAGGAATCTCACAGTGACTGGAATGTCATGTGAAGGTTGTGAATCGAATGTGATCGATGCGGTCAGCGATCTTAAAGGAGTTTCCTCGGTGATCGCCAATCACGAGACCGATCAGGTAGAGGTTGATGCTGCAGATGTTGTGGCTCGATCGGCGATCGTCTCGGCAATCGAGGGCGCGGGCTACGAAGTCACTGACTGAGACGGCTACTCATACCGCAGACTTTTCACCGCATAACGGTCGCTGGCATGCGATCGCTCCAATACCAATATCGTCTCACCACCGGTGGTCTCGATGTCGATATCGAATTCACCAGGGTTTCCTGGATTGATTGACGCTGGAGGATTCTGGAGTTGGAATCGCAAGATGCCACGGCTTTTCCGGACTCTGTCTGGTTTGTGTGCCTCTGCCTCGAGGACCGCCCCGTTTTGCTTTATGGTGATGTCACCCGTGAGCTCCCAAGTATCGTCATTGTAGCGAATGCGGGCTCCTGTCAATTGATTGAATTGGGTCTCGACCATACGCGTCGGTATCGCATACAACGAGCCGTCGGAAAACACCAGCGGTACTGCTACTGACACCGGTTGTGTCTCGATCTCACCCGCCGTGATCTCGCTCAACGGCCGATGTGCACTTATCACAGACCGTGTTGTGCGTGGCCACTGGCCGGCCACAGCCCGTACACTTTGCATGGTCGGTCCCGAGACGTGGTTCACGAGGCGTGAAGCGCCGTCGGAGGCGTTTGATGAGTCCCATGGGTTGTGATACCAATAGACATACGAAGTGCTAGTATGAGAAGGTATCGCCAAGTAGCTGATTACGGGATGAGTTGCTCACCGTCGTCATCGTACAAGGTGATGGCATCGACTGGACAGACCCTGGCTGCCATCTTCGCATCAAATTGCTCATCAGCCGGGACCGCCAGCGAGAAGATCCCATCATCGTCCTCAGATGCGCCATCGAGGACGGCCTTGCGCGCGTCCTCATCACGTTGGAACGACTCCCATTCGTACACACATTGGAACATACCGATGCACGTGTTGCGATCGAACTCGATCCTCATGGATTGACATCATCCGGCGATCACCTTCGGCGTTGCGTTCAGTCGGACGCTTTAACCCCAGGCCGACCACTAGCCACTCCGTAATGGACGTGAGGTCGATACCGGGGCTCTCTGCTTCAGCCATCGAAGCCATCGAGGACACCGGTATCGAGGAACTCTACCCACCGCAAACCGCAGCGGTTGAGGCAGGCGTGACCGAGGGTGAGAATCTCGTCGCCAGTGTCCCAACCGCCTCGGGGAAGACGATGATCGGAATCCTCGCCCTCTTATCCACCATCGAGCGTGGTGGCAGGGGATTGTACATCGTCCCACTTCGAGCCCTCGCTAGCGAGAAACACGAGCGTCTCGAGGGGTTCGCTGACGCATTGGATCTCAATGTGCAGCTGAGTACAGGCGATTTCGATCGAGAAGAGCGTTGGCTCGATGAGGCTGATCTCATCGTAGCTACCAGTGAAAAGGTCGACTCCCTCATCCGCAACGATGCCAACTGGATCGATGAGATAGATTGTGTCGTTGTAGACGAGGTTCACCTGATCGACGATGCGAGCAGAGGACCAACCCTCGAGGTCACCATGGCCAAGCTTGCAGCGGTCAACGACACGCTACAGACGGTTGCCCTCTCAGCGACGATCGCCAATCCAGATGCCATCGCCGAGTGGTTGGATGCTGCCCTCATCGACAGCGACTGGCGACCGGTCGAGCTCCACCGTGGGGTCCACTACGGGAACGCCGTCCACCTCGAGGGCAACCAGCAACGGTCGATCCCGGTCAGAGGCAACGAGCGACAAGAGACAGCGATCGTCCGTGACACCCTCGCTGATGACGGATCAACATTGGTGTTCGTCAGCTCCAGAAGACGGGCGGAATCGGCTGCAAAGCGGCTCGCTGAGACCGTGCAAAGCTATCTCACCAGCGAGCAGCGCCGGGCACTCGCCGCCACCGCCAACAAACTGCGTGATACGAGCGAGGTGGATACGATTGCCACGTTGGCAGACGCCGTTGAGCGGGGCGTGGCATTCCACCATGCCGGCCTCACCGGTACCCAACGGTCGCTCATCGAACAATCATTCCGCGATCGCCACCTCGGGGCAGTGGTGGCGACCCCGACACTCGCCGCCGGGGTCAATACCCCGAGTCGTCGAGTGATCGTCCGTGACTGGAGTCGATACGATGCGACCGCTGGAGGGATGAAACCGCTTTCCACCCTCGAGGTACATCAGATGATGGGCCGGGCGGGACGACCCGGACTCGATCCATACGGCGAGGCGTTATTACTGGCGAGCAGCCATGGCGAACTCGAGGAACTCTTCGATCGCTACATCTACGCTGATCCAGAACCGATCAATTCCAAGCTCGCCGCCGAACCAGCGCTGCGCACCCATGTGAACGCCGCGATCGCCACGGGATTTGCTACTAATTGGGACGCCATGATTGGGTTCCTCGATCGAACCTTCTACGCCAGTCAGTCGCCATCGACCGAGCGACTCGAACAGGTGGTCAAGGAAGTAATCCAGTTCCTCGAACGAAACGAGCTCATCGATATCGAGGATGACTCATTTCGCGCGACTTCACTCGGGTACGTCGTCGCCAGGGTCTACATCGATCCGCTCAGTGCGGCGATCATCGTTGACGGGCTCGAAACGGTGGTCGACCGACCCGACGCGCTCGGTCTGTACCACCTCATTGCCCGGACACCAGATATGTACGAGCTCTACCTCAGGCGAGGAGATCGAACCCGGTACGAAGAACTACTCGCACAGCATGAGGAGGAACTCCTTGGTGCGACACCGCACCCTGCGGATGAGGGATACTACGAAGACTGGTTAGCTGCGCTCAAGACCGCGATGCTCCTACGTGATTGGGCCAACGAACTGGACGAGGATCGGCTCACCGAGCGCTACCGGATCGGCCCGGGCGATCTCCGATCGAAGGCGGCCACCGCCGAGTGGTTGTTATCGGCCACCGAACGGATCGCTGAGACGATCGATGAGGCCTCGGTTCCAGCGGTCAGGATGGCCAGAACGCGTATCGAACACGGGATCCGTGAGGAGCTCGTCGAACTCTGCCGGGTCCGTGGTGTCGGTCGTGTCAGGGCGAGGCGACTCTATGATGCTGGGATAGAGACGCCCGATGACCTGCGGCGTGGAGACCTCGCGGTCATCCTCGGAGCGCTAGGCGGACGTCGTGGGACAACGAAGCGGATCCTTGAGAATGCCGGGCGCGAGGATAGCAACCTCGATGGTGTCAAACCAGCAGCCACCGCCACCACCGATACCACACCGGAGACCGAGGAGGACAGCATCGAGACCCAAGCACAGTTGGAGGACTTTTGATGCGGCTGCTCGCTGGCACACTCGATGGGCGACCGATCGAGCATCTTGAGGCGTTCGAGGCAATCAAGGCTGCTACCGGTGCCACCATCCAGGCATTCGACGCTCGATACGTCGTCAGTGAACGGCATCTCGAGCGGGCTGTCGTATTCGCCGAACGCGCCATCGATCGCGAAGAGGCGATCGCCGATGACCGTTCAGTCGAGATCCTCCTCTACGCTGCCGGGCGAAGACAGAT
>SKSH01000031.1 GCA_007118075.1 Halobacteriales archaeon | reverse complement strand
CTTGATGGAGCACAACTGATCGGGGTGGTCACCTTCCACCGATTGGATGATTCGCTAGGCCGCACTGAATCGATTGGACTGATCGAGCATCTCTTCGTCGACGCAGACCACCGTGATCGGGGAATTGGTGGTACACTCCTTGAACACGCCGAGCAAGCGTTGATCGATCGAGGTGTCTCGATCGTCGAACTCGAGGTGATGGCTGTCAACACCGATGCGTGGCGATTCTACGAGACACGGGGCTATCGACCACACCGGATCCGCCTATCCAAACGGGTAGGTGGTGATCAGTCTGAGTGGTGATGCAATCCGAGCAATCTTTAGCTCCCCTCACGTACCGATTCACAATCGGTGGCTCCCCGTCACCGACGGTAGATGCGCCAGGGGAGCTTGGGTGGTTCAAGCGCTCGATTTGTAATCGAGGGTCCGTGGGTTCGAATCCCACCCCTGGCTTGCTACAACTTATTGGTATCGTGAATTACGACCGATGGATACTGTCGTAAAGCGGTCTATGGATGGCTTCGCACCACATCTAGCACATCGCTAATGAGGGCGCTCGCGGTCTCTGGACCGCCGGCACCATAGCCGGTCAGGGTCAAGGCCCCCGAGAGGTCAGCATCGATTGTCACGGCGTTGAGCGTCCCGGCGACGTCGAGCACATCACCAGCCGGGAGCAGTCGTGGTGCGACGGTGAGCTGGTCTTTCGTTATCTCACCGACTAGTCTGATGACCTGGCCTGATTCCCCGGCGAGACGGAGTGATTTCGGGGTGATATCAGTGATTCCGGTCAGGTCTACATCGTCAAGTGTCGCATCGATACCGTAGATGACGTTGGCCAAGATAGCGCACTTGAGGCCGGTGTCGATGCCATCAACATCGAACGATGGATCCTCTTCTGCGACTCCCATGTCCTGCGCCTCACCCAAAACGTGCTCGTATGCGAGCCCTTCGGATTCCATGCGGGTCAGGATGAAATTGCACGTACCGTTGAGGATACCTCGAACGCTGAGTATTTCGTTCGCCTCTAGCAATTCCTCGAGCACTGGTATGATCGGTACGCCTCCACCGACAGTCGCGTTCAACTTAACCGAGACACCAGCGGCTTCGGCTCGGTCGATCAGTTCGCCGTATCGGAGCGCGACGGGGCCCTTGTTCGCTGTGACGACGTGCGCTCCTTGGTCGATCGCTGCTGTTTGGTATGAGAATCCCGGCTCTGCGTCACCGAGGGTTGTCGGCGATGCATCAACCAGCACATCGAAGTCGATCGCTGCAAGCCCATCCACGGTTGCCATTTTGGTACCCACTTGACCGGTTCGGCGCTTTTGTTCGAGGATTGCCTTTGGTTCAAGCCCGTCTTGTTGGATGGCTACAGAGCGAGAGTCGGCGACAAGGACCAGGTCTATTCCGAAATTACTTGCTCAGCTGCCAAGTTCCTCGAGAAATCTGCTACCGACAGCACCCGCACCGATAAGGGCGAGGCGGTGTGGAGTCATTAGCGGACTCCCACGGGTTCGATGAAGAGGAAACCCTTCTCTTCGCTAATCCTGTCGAGTCCTGCCAGTGCCTCTCGCCTGGTCGCTTCTGTCGTGGTCTTGATGGTCAGCCGCGCACTAGATGTCTCGTTTGGATCGTCAGGCATCGCTAATTTGAAGTCGATAACCTTCACTCCTGCCGATTCGATGGCGGTGATCGTGTCCGTGATATCGGCTGAGACGATGTGACCGACCAGTAACACAGTGACCGACTCGTGAAATCGTTCCTCACCGAGTTTACTGATGATAAGACCATGCCCTTCGATACCTTCGATGACATCATCGAGTCGCTCTTTGACCACCTCGAAGGTCAGTTCGACCTGTAACGTTCCCCGTGGGGTGACATCACCACGATGGTGAGCCACGCTAACGATGTTTCCGCCGTGGTCAGCGATTGGTTCAAGCGCCTTCTGTAGCTCTCCGGGGGTGTCACTCATCTCGATGACCATGGACACAATCATTGATTACGAACTCGTACGATGATGACCATCAAGTGGGACCATTAATGCCTCGTCAGATTCCAACACCTGTGCGATGTGATTCATATTGGTTTGGCTAGCTCCTTTGACAATTTGTCGGCCTACTGAGCACCCTGATATTCGATTTGATGGCTAACGAATTGGTTCGAGGAAGAATCCCGTTGACACGGTTCGATCCGGGATAAGAACTCAGTCGATGTGTCCCTCAGCCCGCAGCTGCTCTGCATCAGCTTCGCTGTAGCGCCACTCGATGTTCGCCTTCTCGTCTTGCCATTCCCACGGTTCGACGAGGACGATATCATCCTCGTTGATCCAGGTGCGATACTTCATTCGACCGGGGATTCGCCCCAGTCTGGTTTCTCCGTCCTGACAGAGCACCCTGACGTGATTGCCTCCAAGGTGCTTGGTGACAACCGCGAACAGCTCATCTTCCGATGGCATTCGCAGTGGTCGTCGTTCTGCTTCTTCGCTCACACCTTGTCAGATGGTGTGGAGACGGTTAAGTATCCGGTTCGAAGGTCTCGGAACATGAATACAATCGAGGCTGTCTCACGTGATCGAGTACGTGGCTGCCGCCGCCAGCAGCAACACCGCCGCCAGGGAGATGAGCACCAACCAGGAAATCGCTCGTGGTTCCTCGCGCAGGTGCTGGAAGTAGTAGGCGATGAGTGCTGACTTGGTGAATGCACTCACGAGAATCGCCCCGACAGCCGTCCAGTACTCGAAGAATTCGATGAATATCACCTTCGTGACGGCGAGTATCAGGAGGGCCACGTAGACAGCAAAGTACAGTTTGATTGATGCCATCGTTATGGTTCACCTCCGAGACGATTGACTGTTTGCGGGGCTGACATCCGGTTGGTGGTTGGGTTGATGAGTATCATATGATGTAGAACAGGGGGAAGAGGAATACCCATGCGATGTCGACGAAGTGCCAGTAGAGCCCGACGTTCTCTACTGGACGCTCGTTCCCATCGATATAGGCATTGTGCGCCCACGCACGCCATGCGAGGTAGCCGAGGGCGACTACCCCGATAAGCACGTGGATAGCGTGCAATCCTGTCGTGACATAGTACGTGGAGTGCATGATGCTGGCATCGATGGCCGGACCCTCGGTGTGGAAGAGCACGTCGAAGTCTAACGTCACGAGCATCGTGACTGCCTCTGGGAGGGTTTCAGCCTCTGGAAGGAGGAAGTTCCACTCCCACGATTTGATCAACATGAACGTAAACGCGAAGCCGATGGTGGCGAGAAGTCCGGCGATTACGCCACGACGGTTGCCCCGCTGGGCGTAGACGAGTGCCAAGATGACGGTGAAACTGCTCGTCAGGAGGACGAATGTATTGACCAGTCCTGGGAGGGATTCTGCTGGCACGTTCTGCCACGCTTCCCAGCCGTAGCCCCAGCGGATGAAGACGTAGGCACCGATGAATGCCCCAAAGATCACGATGTCCGAGGCGAGGAAGACCCACATCCCGAACTTGTTCTTGTGGACACCATCGAACGGCCACTTCGCTCCGCGCAATGGTTCGGGGGCGTAGAAGTCCTCAAGACCCCATCCGATGGCCGAGAGCAAGACGAAGGCTGCGCCTCCGATGAAGAGCAACTCGTATGCGAAATGCTCACCCAATCCAGCGAGACCGATGAGCATCAGGAATCCGGCGAAGCTGATGGTAACCGGCCACCAGCTAGCGTGATCTGGATGCCGTCCTGGTTCGTGTCCGTGTTCGACATGACCACCATCAGCGACAGCGTTTCGATCCTCGAACTCGAGGAAGCCGTTGCGGTAGGTCGGGACTCCTTCGAAGTTCTCAAGCGGAGGTGGGGAGCTCGTCGCCCACTCAGCTGTCCGTGAGTATTCCCATGGATTGTCTGGTGCATCGGGACCGGACAGATAGCTGGTGTAGAGGTTGTAGAACATGATGAGGAACGAAGCCCCAAGGATGATGCCACCGATTGTCGCCATCTGATTGTAGGTCTCAAGGCCGGTGTGATAGGTGAACACTCGACGTGGCATCTCCCAGCTGAGGAACATGGAGAAGTACAGCAGGTTGAAGCCGATGAAGTAGATCCCGAAGTGAAGCTTTCCAAGGAACTCGTTGTACATCTTCCCGGTGATCTTTGGCCACCAGTAGTACAGCCCACCAATGAGGGCAGTTCCTCCGGCGAACATGACATAGTGGAAGTGTGCCACGACCCAGTACGTCCCACGGAATTCGTAATCAAGCACGATCGCTCCGAGGAATACACCGGTGATCCCACCGAGGATGAACAACAACAGGGCACCGAAGTTGAAGAGGAACGGTGTCGTGTACCGGATGCGACCTTTGAGCAGCGTGTAGATCATCGCGAAGACGATAAGGTCGAACGGAAGCGAGATACCAATCGTCATCGCCATCATCAGCGTCTTGATCTCGAGGTTGATCGTCGTCAGGAACATGTGGTGCATCCAGACGAGGAAGCTCTGGAGCGTCACGAGGATCATCGCGAGGATGACCCATTTGCGTCCGATCAAGCGCCGCCCGGTGAATGTCTGATACGTCTCAAGCATGACGCCAAGTGCCGGGAAGAAGACGATGTACACCTCGGGGTGTCCGAAGAACCAGAAAAGGTGTGCCCACAGCAATCCACCGCCTTCGGTTGCTGTGAAGTACTGTGCGCCGAAGATGTGGTCGGCACCGAGGATGAGCAACGCCGCAGCGAGCGCCGCGAAGGCGATGAGCATCATCCAGACGGTCAACAAGATGCTCCACGTGAACATCGGGAGATGCCAGAGTGAGAGTCCATCTGCCTTGTGCGTGTGGATGGTCACAATGAAGTTGATCGTCGATGCCGTTACGGAACCAACGAACATCAAGAGCGCGAGGATGGCGGTGGTCGCCCCCGGTGAAGGCATGAATGCTGGCAGGTTCAACGGTGCATAGAGCGTCCAACCAGCTTCGATTGTGCCGCCCTGGAGGAATGAGACGATAAAGACCATCCCGGCGAAGAAGTACAGCCAGTAGCTGAGTGCATTGAGTCTCGGGAAGGCGAGGTCATCAGCCCCGATCTGGAGCGGAACGATGTAGTTTGCGAACCCGAATGCGAATGGAGAGAGGAAAAAGAAGACCATCACAAGCCCGTGTGCGGTGACGGCCTGTCCGAACGCCGAGCCGCTGAGGATGAACTCTCCAGAGGTCCAAAGCTGCGTTCTAATGAGGAGCGCAAGGATGCCGCCGAAGATGAAAAAGAACAACGAGCTGACGATGTAGAGGATACCGATGTCCTTGTGATTGGTGGTGACCAGCCAGCGCTTCACCGAGGAACGAGGTGGAAAGCTATGTTCAGCCATTTAGTTCTCCTCCGGTTCAGGGATATTTTCCATCGCTTCGTCAGGATCTTCGCTGAGGAGTTCATACCACGAATCAAACTCCTCTTGCGAGACCACGATCACATCTGCAGTCATGTGTGAATGTCCAGCCCCACAGAGTTCGAAACACTCTGCAAGGTACACTCCTTGTTGATCCGCAAGCACCCACTCGGTTGCGGTCTGGCCAGGAATGGCGTCAGCCTTGATACGGAGTTCGGTCACTCCGAAGGTATGCCAGACGTCGAGTCTCGGTTCTGTTTGTGCAGTCACTGAGAATCTGACCAGTTGGTCTTCAGGGATGACCAACGTGTCAGTCAGGGTTTCCCCGTTCTCGTAGGTGAAGTCCCAGTTGAACTGGGCCCCCACAATCTCGACTTCCATGTTCTCTTCCATTTCCGGACCTTGGTCGACGTAGATCACTGCACTGTAGCTCCAGACAATGAGGCTGAGGACGATGATCGCGCTGAGCGCGAACGAGAGAGCGAGTTTCTTGCCGCCCCCCTGACCAACGGGAAGCTCCCCAAGCACTGGTGGATCTTCCAGTTCGTCGGAAGCCGACGCTCTGTACCGCCATCCATTGTAAAGCATGTACCCAATGACGACGACACCGACGATGGTACCGAGGACGAGGAAGACGAGGAATATCTCCTCGAAGACAGATTCCTGCGTCCGCAGATCAGACCCGCCACCGGTGTGGCCGAAGACCCACATTGCCCTGGCTATCTCTGCGATAATCTCGCCGGACGATACACGTGAGAGCACGTTAGGAAGCTCTCTACTGCGGGGGGACTTATTGATTACGAGAGTACCTCACCGTTCGACGGGTCATTCAAGGTCTAAGAGACCGTCAAGCACGGGAATCATCTCTCGCCGGGCTGCATCGAGTTTGGTCCCGTCCAGCCCGGCCGGTCGTGCTGGACGATCCTCAATGAGGAGGGTACCGGTCGGAGTTCCAACGACATCGAGTGGGACATCATGTGTCTCGCTCGGAAGTTGTCTGTCGATGATCTGACGATCGTGGACGGTCGTTGCAACAGGGACTTCCCAATCGATCGCCCCAAGTTCGAGGAGTATGGCGAACTCGAGATCGCTGTATCCTTCCCCCTTTCCAATTCGGTGTCCGTTACGATCGACAGCGACACTACCAGCGATGATGCCATCGATCGGGGGGACATCCTCTGGAGCAACCGGGATGCCGTGCTCGGCAGCGCCACCGATGGTGGCACCATCACCGGGCTCGTCCAGCTGAGCAGGTTCGATGAGAATGAATGGTCGATCAGATTCGAGCCTCGGTTGTGGCATCACCACGGTCTTGCCATCCGACAACGCACGTTCACGAACCGGCCGTTGTGGCGCATCCGGGTTACACTTGAGCCGATCTGCATCCTGCCACCAGGATAGCTCAGCGAGGTGTGTAGCAGCCTCTGAGGCACCGACGAAGTTCGGGATTCTGCCATGAGGTGGGAATGGAAACCTCGCGAGACCCTCTGCTTCGAGACGATCCCATATCACTTGGCGGATGGCCTCTTTGTCCATGTAGATCTGCTAGGAGCGCCTAGCCATGGTCATTATGATCAGTCGAACGAAGGCGGTAAGGCCGGGCATTACATTCTTAGAGTCAGATGCAGGTCATGACCCCTGGTGCAGATGCTGTCCTGGTCAGGTTCGGTGACATCTCGACGAAGAGTCCGCAGGTGCGCCGGATGATGGAGGACAGACTGCTAGCGAACCTCCGATGGTCGCTCCAGGATGCTGCTATCGAGGCTGAGGTAACACGGGAGTGGGCTCGCCCGATTATCCTCCCAAACGACGAGTCTACGATCGGTGCGGCCACCGAGGTGGCTGCATCGACGATTGGAGTCGTCTCAGCGAGTCCATGTGCACGGGTCCCAACCACGATGGACTCGATCCTCGGTGCGGTCGCCTCACTCGCCGAGAATGGACTCATCGATGGAAGCTTCGCGATTCGTGCTCGCCGGGCTGACAAATCCCTCCCGTTCACGAGTGTCGAACTCGAACGAGCTGCTGGATCGACGGTCTTCGAATCGGTTGATGATCCATCCTCGATCGAGGTGGATCTCGAGGATCCCGATATGATGATCTTTGTGGAGGTTCACGAGTCGACGACCTACCTTCACACCGAGATACTCCAGGGTCCAGGTGGACTCCCCGTAGGCACACAGGCGCCCTGTGTCTCCCTCATCAGCGGTGGTATCGATTCCCCGGTCGCTGCATACCGTCTCATGCGTCGGGGGAGCCCGGTGGTCCCGGTGTACATCGACTTAGGTCCCTATAGCGGCCCGGATCACCAGGCTCGGGCGATCGAATCGATCGCCGGAATACGGCCATATGCTGCTTCGGCTGCTCATGATGCCTATGTGGTTCCTGGGGGGGATTTCGTCACTGAGCTGGTCGGATCGGTCGACAGGGGGAGGATGCTCGTACTGAGACGATTCATGTTCCGCGTCGCTGATCGTATCGCTGAAGCTACCGATGCAGTGGGGATCGTTACCGGAGAGGCGCTCGGACAAAAATCCAGCCAGACCGCCTCGAACCTTTATGCGACGAGTGTCGTGGCAGATCGTCCGATTCATCGGCCCTTGTTGACCCTCGATAAGAACGAGATCACAGAGCTCGCCAAGGAGATCGGTACCTATCAATCGGCGAAAATCGATGCGGGCTGTCCATCAATTGCCCCCGCGCAGGTGGCGACCAAGGCAACTCCGACGGAGGTGGATGCACTCGAACCGACTGATATAGATCAATACGTAGCAGCGGCGATCGATGCTGCAGAAATTGTAGACCTCGAAACGATCGAATCGTATCGAGATCCGCCAATCATGACCTCGATGAGCAACCACTAACCGCTCTCGAGTCGGTCACGCTCGAGGTCGAATTCGGTGATCAGGCCGTGCTCACTCAGACGGTCAGCCGCATCAGCCACATCCGTTGCTCCACGGACCAATTCAGTCACTTTCGATCTGTTGGCAACCTGCGATGGATCAAAATAGTAGGTAATCGGCGCCATCGGTGTGACCGTCGCTCGGCGTCGACCATCCCTGATCCTTTGCTCCCCAAAGCGACCTGCGGCTGCTTCAACCGGGAGCCGACTGGCCTCTGTTTCGACTTCCGAGAGGATACGTTCGAGCTCTGTTTTGATGCGTGGAGTGATTCCCCATGCGCCAAGGAGTGCACCAGCTGCTGCAAGGGTTCCGACCGCCTCGGTAAGTTCACTCTGTGTTAGTTCACCGTCGCTCCCGAATCCGATTACTCCGAGCAAACTATCACAATCGAGGTCAGCCAACACGGCCAATCCGATGGCATCGGTGAGCGGGCTTCGAAGCCCGGGTTCATCTCCGACCGCCAAGGCATCTCCACCGGCATCGACACCGATCACAAGGTCGGTACCGGTGTCCTGGCAATAGGCATCAAGCGATCGACTGAGGGGATTGACCCCGCCGGTGATGTCGAGGGCGAGAACCTCATCACCTGTCAACTTGGCGACCTTCGCCTCGGCCAATGAGATTCCATCGACTGTCGTACTATCGGAGCTGACACGCGCGATGCGTTCTTGGACCGGTTCGACCTGCTCAAGTTCATCCAATGAACGAGGTCCCGGACGGTCATCTCGAGGTACGGGTACCCAGATGACTCCGCCAAGGACAATATCCACACCGAACAGCTCGAGCAATCTCGCGGTCGGGATCGTGCTCACCACATCTCCGCCGCCACCAATGCCTACGATCAACGCACGTTCTGCTGTCGTTACCTCCTCAAGTGAGCCGACCATCGGTACGTGGCGTGTTCGCCTATCAGGATAAGTTCGACGAAGCTAGGCGGTTTGGGGTTGCAGACTCACCGGCTCGGTACACTTCACCGCGCGTCGACGCACAGTGAGAACAGGTCAGAACGCCCGGTCGTCGACAATAGCGGTCGTGCGGTAAGGGGTAAAGTGTGTTTGGGGTTGGGGTGGGGAGGATGCCGGTGAGCGGCATTTCAACAGGTGCGAGGCCGACAGATATACCTCTGCCAACCTCGGTGAAAGTGAATGTAAGCCTTCGGTCTGCCAGCTGTCACACGGAGGTCAGAACTCGGCACTGTGTGCCGGTTTAGAGCCCCTCACCGTGGTAGGTTCCGTCATAGGCTCCCTCGTGATCGGCTGTGGCAAGCACGAACTGACCGATACGGGCACCAACCTCGATTTCGATAGGTGCACCGACGGTGAGCAAACCAGCACCTCGTCCCTCATAGCCAGTATCCCATACGGCCGTGTGGAGGCTCGCACCGTTTCGAAGCAAGGACGACCGCGGGAGGATGAATCCGATGTGTCCCTCGGGAATGGTCACCTGTTCCCCATAGCGCACGACGTAGGAACCAGATGAGAGCTCGAACCAGTCATTTTCTGGCTCAACCGGGATTCGATCACCGATTTTCTTCCCATCTCGCGCGATCTGACCTCCCCCCTCGGACTGATCGATGGATGTGACGGTCAGATCCACACCGTTTGGTTGGACTTGCTCATCCGTTATCGGCGCAACATGTTCTGCGACGAAGGTCCCCGATTTGAACATGTCTCGACTCGGTTCGCGTAGCAGGTAAACAACTACGACTTGGTCTGGAGAGCACGGAATTGATTACCCGTGAAGCATATTGTTAACACATGGGAAAGACCGTAACCGAACAGATTCTGGCGGATCATCTCGTCGATGGTGAACTCGAGGTTGGTACAGAGATCGGTATCGAGATCGATCAGGTGTTAACTCAAGACACGACCGGGACGATGGTCTGGTTGCAGTTCGAAGCACTCGGCCTCAAAGAGGTCGAGGTCGACCTTGCTGCACAATATTGCGATCACCAGACCTATCAGTTCGACTTTAAGAACACCGATGATCACCGATTCCTCCGAAGCGCAGCTGGTACCTTCGGTGCCCATTTCTCCAGACCAGGGAACGGAATCTGTCATCAGGTCCACAAGGAACGATTCGCCAAACCTGGCGCAACCCTCCTCGGCAGCGATTCACATACACCAACTCCAGGTGGGTTGGGCCAACTCGCCATCGGGAGTGGTGGAATCGATGTCTCAGTAGCGATGGGCGGTGCCCCGTACTACTTCGAGATGCCAGAGATCGTCAACGTCCGACTCGAGGGAGAATTGCCCCCGTGGTCAACGGCCAAGGATGTCATCCTCGAGCTGTTGCGCCGCCTCACTGTGAAGGGAGGCGTCGGGAAGATCTTCGAGTTCACCGGACCGGGAGTCGAGACGTTAACCGTGCCTGAACGGACGACGATTACGAATATGGTGACCGAGCTCGGAGCAACGACCTCGATCTTCCCAACCGATGAGCGAACACGGGATTATCTCCAACGGCTTGGGAGACCTGAGGATTATGTTTTACTGCAGCCGGATTCGGATGCCGAATATGATGACGAGATCTCTGTCGATCTTTCTGAGATTGAACCACTCGTTGCGGCCCCATCGATGCCCGACAAGGTGGTGCCGGTTAGAGAGGTAGCTGGCGAAGCGGTCGAGCAGGTCATCATCGGTTCCTGTACCAACGGCGGGTATGAGGACATCCTCGCGTCAGCCAAGATGCTCGAGGACCGACAGATCAACCCGGCGACGGAGATGATCGTCGCACCCGGTTCAAAGCAGGCTGCGGAACTACTCTCCCGGGAGGGATGGAGTGCTGAGATGATGGCAGCTGGAGTCAATTTCTCTGAGGCAACGTGTGGTGCTTGTATCGGAGTCGGGCACGTTCCAGGGAGTAATTCGGTGTCGGTGCGGACGTTCAATCGTAATTTCGAGGGTCGATCTGGTCTTGAGAACGACGCCGTTTATCTCGCGAGCCCCGAGGTAGCGACCGCTGCTGCGCTGACCGGTGAGCTCATCGATCCTCGTGATCTCGCTGCTGAACTCGATGATCTCGCACCACCCGGGATTGAGATACCGGACACGTTCGACGGCTCTCGTGCTGATCTCATTACCCCTGAGGAGGCGGTTGATGATGAACCGATCAGAGGCCCCAACATCGGTGAAGTGCCACTTCGAGGACCTGTCGGTGCTGACATTGCAGGAAACGTGCTCTTGAAGATGGGTGATAACATCACCACTGACCACATCATCCCTGCAAAGGGTGATATTCTGATGTACCGATCGAACATCCCGAAACTGGCTGAATTCACCTTGAGCCGAGTCGATGAGACTTTCGCCGCGCGCGCGATGGAGGCCGATGGCGGGGTGTTGGTTGCAGGTGAGAATTATGGTCAGGGATCTTCACGCGAGCACGCGGCGATGTGTCCGATGTACCTCGGGATCGAGGCCGTCTTGGCCATGAGCTTCGCACGGATCCATCGAGCGAATCTCTTCAATTTTGGTATCCTCCCTCTCGTGATCGATGAGGAGACGTATGAACAGATCGAGCAGGCTGATCAGATTAGCATCGAGGAGGACGTTGCTGGGGCTGTACTCGCTGGTGCGGAGTCGTTCACAATCAACGCCAATGATGAGTGGACGGCAGAAGCGGCGCTCGATGCAACCCATCGCGAGCGCGATATCCTCGCCGCTGGTGGTCGTCTCTCACATACCCGCCAGCTTGCAGCATCCGATGAGTCTCAACCAGCAGACTGAGGTGTCTCTGAAAGAGCACCCCGACCAGTTAGGGAATCCTCACTGATGCCGGATGTGGCTCGGACATACATCAGAACGGCGTTACCTGCAGATATCGAGGCAATCGTCCGATTAGAGCAACGGACGTTCGATGAACCATGGTCTCGGCTACTGTTCGAGCAATTCATCAACGCGGCCGGTTTCCTCGTGGCCATCAGCACCGATGGTAACCCACGACCAGGTGGACCAATCGATGGTCGGTTGCTCGGTTACATCGTCACCACCCCGTCGGACCAATCGAAGAGGTTGCTTCACCTCAGGAACCTCGCCGTTGCCCCTCGATTGAGGGGCCAGGGGGTCGGGAGTCAGTTACTCGAACGTTCGCTTGTATCGTATCGATCTGGTGGATACCAACGGGTGTTCCTTGAGGTCAGAGCGAGCAACAAACCTGCGATCAGACTCTATCGAAAACACGGCTTTCTCGTCATCGGAAGACAACCGGGATACTATGGCGACGGTGAGCCGGCGTTGGTGATGGCTCGCGATATCGAGGAGGGGTGGTGAACGGATTTCTTTTAGGACTGGCAGCCGCAGCAATCCCATGAGTTCTCAGTGGCCGGTGCTCGAACGGGTCGTCGAGTATGAGACGGGTTGGTATCAAGGGGGATTCGATCTCGTTGAGCAACCGGATGGGACTACGAAACGGTACTACTGGGCATCGCTACCTCCAGCGGTGGTGATTGTCGCCACCATCGAAGATCAGCTTGTTTTCGTCGAGCAATACCGACCGACTATTAGACAACATCACCTTGAACTTCCGGCGGGGATCGTGGAACCTGATGAAGACTACTGCGAGGCCGCCAAACGAGAGCTCCGTGAAGAGACCGGATACGAAGCTGGCTCGCTCGAATTCATCCAAGAGGTGCAAGCCGCTACAGGTATCCTCGATCATCAGCGTGGATACGTCTTCGCGAGTGAACTCACCGAGGGAGAACCGTTACAGGATTCGAACGAATTTCTCACTACCAGGCACATTCAGGTTGATGATGCGGTTCAGCTGGTCAGGGCCCCTCCAACGAACGATTCCAGCCTGATGGGTATCCTCCTCGCAAAAGCAGATGGCCATCTCTGACCTCATCAAGCACTCCGAACCTCGTTCGATCAGGAGACGTTAAATCCCCGCTCTCGGAGCACATCTTCGAGCCTGTCGGTATGATTACCCTGGAGCTCGATCGCGTCATCTTCGACCGTTCCTCCGCATGCGAAGGTGGATTTTAGTTCGGATGAAAGACTATCAAGATCGACATCGGTCGGATCGAATCCAGAGACCACGGTGACCTCCTTCCCGTATCTCCGTTCATCGACACGGATCTTGATCTCTTGTGACTCCCTTGCGACGTCCTCACAGACGCAGAGCTCATCGGGCAACCCACACGTCGAACAAACTTCCGCCATTACGACTCAGCGCTACGATCAGTGGCTACAAAATCCTATCGGCGAGTGATTCCCCGGCTTGTTGGAATCGATGGTAACAGGCGTCCTCCAAACAGCACGGTGTCTGCCACCACCTCGTTGGCGAGGGTGACCGATCGATCCGCGAGCGCTCGATCGGTTTCACCGGCGTACCG
>SKSH01000089.1 GCA_007118075.1 Halobacteriales archaeon | reverse complement strand
GTCTACCTCGTCGACGACGACGTTACCTTCCTCGATGATGGTCCAATCGGAGCAGACGATGATGACATGCCCGGCTCGACGTCTCATATCCAGTTCTAGTCCCGGTTCGATGCTGAGACGGATAGTTCATTCAACCTGACGGCGAGTATCATCGGCCGGGTACGCCAACCATTGACTGAAAACCGGTACCGTATCTCGGTCCTTGACCGTGTGAAGCCGTTCCTCATGCTCCGCTTGATCTTCCCCTTGTTCGACGTATTGCTCCTCAGCTGGATGCACGTCTGGGCCTTCTTCATCCTCGTGTGATGGCCCTGATCGTCATCGCTCACGTAGATGGTGACACCGAAGGTGACGAACCAGAGACGTTGTCCATGGTGTGGCTTAGCCTCCGGCAACAGCGCCTCATTTTCCACCTACTGCAGTGGTGAGTTGGACTGACACCGAGCCGACATTCAGCGGTCCATAACTACCGTTGGTTGAGGCGAATACGAGCCGATGGCTCCGTGGACCGGCATCTTCGACTCGAAGACCGATCTGCTGCTCACCGTCCTCGGTATCGCCGCCTTCGCGTACGTCTTTGGCTCGGCCATCGAGGCCGGATCGTCTCGTCGAGTCTTCTTCCTCCTCGCCCTCACCGTCGGCCTGTTGTTCGTGCTCGGTTCCACAGGAGAAGACAACGACATTGTGCGGATGAACTGCCACAGCTGTGGGGCACGAAACGACGAATCCGATGTCAGGTGTGACTATTGTCGCGCACCACTGGAATGAACCATCTTGCTCAATCGTGTCCGCTCACGCGTAGCGGCTGGTAGGGCGCTTCGAGGTAGTCGAGGTCGCTGTCGGACAACGAGATGTCAAGCGCCTCGACCGCCTGTTCGAGGTGCTCGACGGAGGTGGTACCGATGATCGGCGAGGTGACGACGTCCTGGTGCAACAGCCACGCGAGGGCGATCTGCGCCATCGTCGCGTCCTGTTGGTCGGCGAGTTCGGCGACACGAGCGTTGATCTCCGGGCCGCCACCCTCGCGGTAGGGATGGCGTTGGAGGTGCTCGTCATCCTGTCCACGGGGTGTCGCCTCGATCGCATCGTGAGGGCGCGTGAGATACCCTCTGGCGAGCGGACTCCATGGGATGACCCCGATACCCTCCTTCTCACAGAGTGCGAGCATCTCGCGTTCTTCCTCTCGGTAGGTCAGGTTGTAGTGGTTCTGCATGGAAACGAATCGATCGTACCCCGCTCGCTCGCTCACCGAGAGTGCCTCAGCCAGCTGGTGTGCCCACATCGAGGAGGCACCGAGGTAGCGCACCTGACCACGGCGGACCGCATCATCGAGGGCCGCCATCGTCTCCTCGATCGGAGTATCGTAATCCCATCGATGCGTCTGGTAGAGATCCACCGTCTCCATACTGAGCCGGTCGAGACTGTTCGCGAGCTCCTGTTCGATCGCTTTGCGCGAGAGCCCACCAGCGTTCGGGTTGTCCTCATCCATCTGAAAGTAGCCCTTCGTCGCGACGACGAACCGATCTCGATCATATCCAGCCAGCGCCGTCCCAAGCACCCGCTCGCTCTCACCCAGCGAATACATGTTGGCCGTATCGAAGAAATTGATGCCAAGGTCGATCGCGCGCTCGATGATCTCGATGCCGTCCTCCTCTCCGAGCACCCAATCACGCCAGTCGCTCGTCCCGAAACTCATACAACCGAGGCAGATTCGACTCACCGATAGCCCGGTGTTGCCCAAGGTGGTGTACTCCATCGTACATACCCACTCGAGGGACGCACCATAAGTGGTTTCTCCAGCAGGTTGCCGACACGTTTATTGCGTTGTTCCCATTCTGGCTGCGATAATGGCTGACGCCGTGGTCGTCCTTCTCGTTGCGGACGACGAGACGGTCGTTGACCACGCCAAACGACGGCTCGCTGCATCCGATGAATCCCTCGAAGTAGAGGTTGCTTCGAGCATCGAAGTGGTCCTCGATACCATCGACCTGGTCAAACCTGACTGCATCGTCACCGAGTTCAGACTACCCGACGGAGATGGCGTCGATCTGATCGAGACGCTCACCGATCGAGGCTATAATCTCCCGGTCATCCTCTACTCCGAGGTCGAGAGCGAGGTCGTTGTCGAACGAGCCGCCGATATCGAACTCGACGGCTACATCCAGCGAGATGGCCCTGGGACATTCGAGCTCGTCTCGAACCAGGTCCACCAGGCCGTCGAGGCATATCAGGCACGACGGAATCTCGAGCTATCCGAACGCCGCCATCGGGAGCTCACCAACTGGATCTCAGACGGGTTGTTCGTGGTCGATACCGACTGGCAATACACGTTCGTCAATCGGTCCGGGGCGGATACCGTCGAGCGCGAACCTGAGGAGATGCTCGGTCAGACCGTCTGGTCGGTCTTCCCAGAGATCGTTGGCTCACCCTTCGAAGCGCTGTTGCGGACGACGATGGAGGATCGCGAACCGGGCCAGCTCGAGGCACCATACGGCCCCCATGGCCGATGGTACGAGGTCAGGACGTTCCCGACCCAAGAGGGCATCTCCATCCTGTTCAGCGATATCACCGACCGGGTCCAACGGGTGGAGACGCTCTCCAGCCTCCATGCCGTCGCTGGTGAACTCTTTCAGGCGGCCGAGACCGATTCTGCCTGTCGGCTCGCCGTCGATGCGCTCGATGAGGTCCTCGGCTATCCACTCTGTGGGGTCTGGTTGGTCGATGACACCGGTGACGCCCTCGAACCAACCAGGACGATCGGTCGTGACCGACTCGATGTCGATCCACCGTCGTTCCACCGCGACGCATCGCTCGCATGGGAGGTATACGAATCGGGTCAATCTCGGGTGTTCGACGATATCTCGACTGAGACGGCCCTGCACAACCCTGATACACTCATCCGGTCTGAGATGATCGTCCCGATCAAAGATCATGGCGTCATCGTCGTCAGTTCGCTAGAGCCAGCAGCCTTCGATGCAGACGATCTGCAGGTGGTCGAGCTCACGGCATACCATCTCGAATCGAGCCTCGAACGGATCGAGCACGAGCGACGCATCGAACGCGAACGAAACCGGTTCGAGGCAGCCTTCAACACCGTCCCTGAACCAGCGGTCCACGTCGTCTTCGACGGGGAGGAACCCCGCATCAAACGGGTCAACGAGGCGTTCGTCGAGACGTTCGGCATCGATGCTGAGACGGCTCCAGGTCGACGGTTGGATAGCATCATCGTCCCGAGTCAAGAATCCCATGCCGCCTCTGAGATCAACCGAGCGGTCAAGGCTGGTGACCGGTATGAGACGGAGCTGATCCGGAAGACACCCGACGGTGAGCGTCCGTTCCTCTTCACCGCCAAGGCGATGCCGTCGACCGAGGAGGCCACCGCCGAGGCAATCGCCACCTATGTCGACCTCTCCAACCAGTTCGAACGTGAACTGGAGCTACAACGGCAGAACGCTCGGCTCGAGCACTTCGCTGACGTCCTATCTCACGACATTCCGAACCATCTCACCTCCGCTGCTGGATACCTCGAACTTGCCCAGGAGACGGGGGACCCAGCACATTTCGAACAGGTGGCCACCGCTCACGATCGCATCGAATCTCTCCTCGGAGACATGCAGCAGTTGATCAAGACCGGTTCGCCGATCGAGGTCATCGAACCGATCGAGCTCAAATCGCTCGCCTGGACCGCATGGGGGGCGTGCTTTTCGGATGACGAGATGGCCACGCTCGAGGTGGCTGATGACATGCACATCATGGCCGATCGATCTCGGCTGACACAGATGCTTGATAACCTCTTTTGGAACGCCATGGAGCACGCTGGGAGGAGCCCGGTTGTCCGGATCGGTCCCCTTGAAAATGGCTTTTACATCGAGGATGACGGGCCAGGCATCCCGGAGGAAGAACGTGACCTCGTCTTCAACCCTGGATACACCACCTCTTCACGAGGGACCGGTTTTGGGCTCGCCATCGTCAGAGAGGTCTCCTGGTCACATGGGTGGGAGGTGACCCTCACCGAGGGTACCGATGGGGGTGCTCGCTTTGAGTTCACCGGTGTCGAGGTCGTTCACTGAGATGAGCTGGATCGCCGCCATCTGGAAGGGCATCGAGTCTTACTTCTTCAACCCCCTCATGGTACTGATGCTCAAGACACCGGTACATCGGCTGTTGAGCCATCGGTTCATGACCGTCAGCTACGATGGGCGCACCTCGGGTGACCGGATCACCTTCCCGGCCGGGTATGTGCGTGATGATTCGACGTTCATCGTCGTCACGACCCGCGAGGAGACCGTCTGGTGGACCAACTTCAAATCGCCTCACCCAGCCAGTCTCCAGCATCGAGGCCAACAGATTGCCGTCGAGGGAGAGGCGTTCATCGACCGGAGACGGGTCACCGAAGGGGTTGAACAGCTCTGTCGGGATTCGAGCCTCTATCGCTTCTTATTGGGCAATCCTGACGACGAATTGAACTGGAACTTCAACGAGCTCGTCGTCGTGCATTTTCGGCCGATAGATCAACCGTCGTAGCCGATGTAATGAAACGCCTCGTTCGGACGCATATCTGCCAGATGTGCCATCCGGTTTGAGAGGTTGAAGAAGGCGACCACGCTGCCGATATCCCAGATGGCCTCGCGTGAGAAGCCAGCCGCTTCGAGGTCATCGAGATCTGCTGCAGTAACCGTCCCTGGATCCTCGGTGAGCTTGACGGAGAAATCGAGCATCGCCATGTGTCGATCGCTCACATCCGCGAGGCGGTAGTTCGACACGAGCTGATCACCGAGCAGCTGATCGCCACTGTATAACCGGACGAGTGCCCCGTGGGCCACATTGCAGTAGTAACAGTCGTTCGCCGCACTGGTCGCCACGACGATCATCTCGATCTCCTCGCGGGTCAGCTCAGTATCCTCGATGAGCGAATCGTAGTACTGAAAGAAGGCACGAAAGTGCGACGGTTTGTAGGCGAACGCGGAGAACACGTTCGGGGTGAAGCCTGCCTCCTCGGTTTCATCCTCGATCCGCTCGCGGATATCGGCCGGAAGTTCGTCGAGGGCAGGTACTGGAAAGCGACGCATGGCGGGTACATCTTCAGTCATAAAAGACCGTTCTCACACGAGCTCAATAATCATTCTCCGTTCGGTCGATGGGTCAATGACCGTGACCACATCGATATGGAGTGTACCTATCAAAATCGGCAGGATATACATCATGAACCGGGTACCAATGCCCGCAGGAACCCAATCATCCGGTGGAGTATCGGAGCTCTGGTGGGCCAGCAATCGCCTACATCGCCTGCACTTCCACCACGTGTACCCCCAGCTGCTCCTCCGTGTGTTTACTGTCACTGATGCATTCGGTACCCCAAGATTCCTCAAGCGGGCGGTCAGGTGACCACGTTGACGCGCCGTTCAACCGACCCAGGAATGCTCACGCCCTCGCCGGGGTGAACTCATCGAATGAACCCTCATCGGGCTCCGTTCCGTTCGATTCAGCGGCCTCGACGAGGTATCGGTAGCTGCTGGCGGTGATCGCATAGCAGTAGAACGTGAGAAACGGGACAACGATCGCCATGAGGATCTGTCCGACCCCCTGGTCGAACCACTGGATCGCGCTCACGACGATCATCAGGGCAATCGCCGCGATCCACACCACGAGGAACAGCATGAAGATGGTCCATCGATGGCCCTTCGTGAGCGAAGCCGACCGGCGCATCGCCTCAATGAAGGATACCTGCTCGACCACCACCGCCATGATGAAGTAGATCAGCACCACGAAGATGAAGATCCCTGGAACGACGAACAAGGCCAATCCGATCCCCCACGCGATCGTGAACACGATTCCACCGATGAGGAGGTTGATCGCAACCCAGCCGAGCCGGTCACCGAGAAGGTCGGCTCCGAACGGTTGCACCTCGACCGGGGCAAATGCATTGAGCGCCATGATCGTCAACAACAATGTCCCCACCAGCACGAAGATCCCGAGTAAGGAGGCCACCCAACTCGGAATATCAAGCGCGAATGGGTACAGTTCCTCGGGGTCGTCGAACCAGTCGGCGAGGTCAGGATTGAACTCTGTTACCCGATCGACGAATTCGGCATATTGGTCGATGAAGACCGAGTCCATCGCCACCATCCCGACGAGCTGCAACACGATGCTGAACACCACGAGCAACAATCCCGTCCGACTGGTGAGCTTTTGTGCGCCCTCACGAAGCACCGACTCGATCTCGAAAGCCATGGTCAATCTCCGCCAGGGTGTACCTAAAAGGGAACCGACGATTCTACACGAGGTCTGCGGCCAGTTCAGCCACCTCGTCGGGGGTCTTGCCAACCGGGACACCTGCCGCACCGAGTGCATCGATCTTGCTCTGTGCGGTCCCCGTAGCCCCACCGCCTGAGACGATCGCCCCGGCGTGGCCCATGCGCTTGCCTGGTGGTGCCGTGCGCCCTGCGATGAATCCGACCACCGGCGTGTCCATCTCCTCGTCGATGAACCGGGCTGCCCGTTCCTCAGCCTCGCCACCGATCTCACCACACATGACGACCGCCTCGGTCGCAGGATCGGCCTCGAATGCTCGCAGCAGATCGATGAAGTTCGACCCGATGATCGGATCACCACCGATGCCGACCGCGGTCGATTGGCCAACCCCACGAGCAGTCAGATTGTCCACCACCTGGTAGGTGAGGGTCCCTGAACGAGAGACAAGGCCGACCGAGCCCTCAGCGAAGATGTTGCCCGGGAGGATCCCCAGCTTCGCCGACCCTGGGGTGATGAGCCCGGGACAGTTCGGCCCGATCATGGTCGTCTCTGTCTCCCGCAGCCGGCGGTACACCCGGCTCATATCCTGGGTGGGGATCCCCTCGGTGATGGCTACGACGAGGTCGAGCTCGCTATCGAGCGCCTCAAAGAGCGCATCACCGGCGAACGCCGGTGGGACGAACACGACACTCGCATTGGCATCGGTCTCGGCGACCGCCGCATCCACCGTATCGAACACCGGGACCCCATCCACCTCGGTGCCACCCCGGCCAGGGACCGCACCGGCGACAACGTTCGTACCGTATTCGAGCATCCCACCGGTGTGGAACCGCCCCTCGCTTCCGGTGATTCCCTGCACGAGCACTCGAGTGTCATCGTCGACGAGGATGCTCATGCGGCGACCTCCTGGGCGGCATTGACCGCCTTTTGCACCGCATCCTCGAGGGTATCGGCCACGATGAGCCGCTCGGCATTCAACAGCTCACGCCCCTCTTCGGCCTTCGTCCCGGCGATCCGAACGACCACGGGTTTCGGGAGCTCATCGAAGGCTGCGATCGCCTCGTTGATCCCTTGAGCGACCTCGTCGCCGCGGGTGATCCCACCGAAGATGTTGAAGACGACGGCATCGGCATTCTCATCGGCGAAGACGAGCTCGAGGGCGTTCTTGACCGTCTCGGCCCTCGCACCCCCACCGATGTCGAGGAAGTTTGCAGGCGAGCCACCGTAGTGATCGACGAGATCGAGCGTCGTCATCACCAAGCCAGCGCCGTTGCCGATGATACCGACGTTGCCTGAGAGGCGAACGTAGTCGAGACCGACGCCACTGGCCTGGCGCTCGAGGGTATCGCCCGTCGCCTCGTCCTCCATCTCCGCGAGTTCGGCCTGTCGGAACAGGGCATCTTCATCGATGTTCATGACCGCATCAGCTGCGATCACCTCACGATCACTCGTGACCATGAGCGGGTTGATCTCGATCTCACTCGCATCCCGATTCGAGTACAACGTCCACAGCGTCTGGATGACCTTCGCCGCATCACCGGCGATGTCCGCATCCATCCCTGCACCGTAGGCCGCTCGACGGGCCTGATACGGATGCAGTCCGAACGCCGGATCGACGTGGACGCGGGTGATCGCGTCTGGGTCGCGCTCGGCGACCGCCTCGATGTCGACCCCCCCTTCGGTCGAGGCCATGATGACCGGTCGGCCGGCCTCACGGTCCATGGTGATACCGACGTAAAGCTCATCGACGAAGTCGACCGCACCCTCGACGATGACCCGATCGACTGCATAGCCCTTGAGGTCCATGCCGAGGATAGATTCTGCCGCTTCGCGTGCCTCGGCCTCATCATCGACCAGCTTGATCCCGCCGGCCTTGCCACGGCCACCCACCTGGACTTGTGCCTTGATGGCGACCGGATACCCGATCTCCTCTGCCGCAGCGACGACCTCATCGACCGTCGAAGCCAACTTGAACGTCGGCGTCGGGATGCCCGCCTCGGCGAACAACCCCTTTGCTTGATACTCGTGGAGTTTCATCAGCTGTAAGCACGAATCATCCACTCAAAGGCCTTGCCAAATCGGTGTCGGCAGTACCCTCCATGGTCCAACCACTAACCGATTCGATCAACGGGAATGAAGAGCTGGCCAGATTGCCTTTTTGAGGAGGAGCTCGACTACCTCACCTGACCACGGTGACCGTCGACGGCGACCTTCGTACCACCGCCTCGGCGACACTGCCAAGCAGCACCCGGGACACCCCGGTACGCCCATGGCTGCCCATGACGATGTGGTCGATGTCGTGTTCGGTGGCGTATTTGATGATCGCCCTCGGTACCTGTCCCGTTTGCGTGGCAGTTGATACGTCGGCATCCGCACCGAAGGCTGACACGGCCTCATCGAGCAGCTCGTTCGCCGCCGTCTCGGTCTCCTCTCGCCAGACGTCGTACTGATCGCTCCCGTAGCCGAAGGTATCCAAAAAGCCCTCCATCGGGTCCAACACGGTGAGGATGGTCACACTCGCGTCGGGGAATGTCTTGGCCACCCACTCGGTGGCCGCGAGTGCTGGTGGGGTCCCGTCGTAGGCGAGAAGAATGCGATGAGTCATACCCTAGACTCCGGTCGCGAGGGTTAAAATGCTACAGTCGATCGGCCAGCTCGCCCTCAAGGTATCGAACGGGGAGCATCATCAAGATCGGCCGGGGTACATGGCGTAGCAGGATGACCCCGAGGTCGACGATCGGCTTTCGAACCAATCCGTAGAGGATCGAGATCACCAGTGCAGCGGCCACGAGGTACCAAAGCAATCCATCGAGGACGAGCAGTGGGACGACCGCGAAGGTCGTCGCCATCAAGACATCTTCAGGGGCGCCATCGTACCGCACGAGGCGTCTCGGTGCGATCCACTCCCCGCGCAGGTGGTCGTATACCGCCCGATCTGACGTGCCTGCCCAAGGGCGGAGTTCGAGGCCACCACCGTAGATATCCATCCGGACGTGGATTGCAGCTCCGATGAGGACGAACGCGGTCGCAACGACCCACGGATGCGGGTAGAGGATGGCCCCGATAGCCCCGAATATGGCCAGAACCGGTCCGATCGTCGGATAGTGCAGTGTGCGACGATGGCCGTAGTAGAGGTCCAAATCGGGCAACACGCTCCCGACGGCAGCTCCGATGAGGACCGGCATGGCGAATGATGGATAGACCAGTGCCACCGGTAGGGCCACCAGCAACCCTGCCAGAAGGTGCGTCGTCGCCATCATGTGTAATCCCGTCTAGTAGTTCAGCAAAGATGTTCTTATCGTCACTTGTGCTAACACGGAGCAACCGCTACTTGGCCGGGCTCAAGAGCTAATTTCGAGCTCCTCAGCCTCCATCTGGCGGCCGAACACGTTCAATACCGCTTTGAATATCGCGAGGATGATCGGTCCGATGAACAACCCGAGAACACCGAACACATACAGCCCTCCGAGCACGCCAACGAGGACCACCGCCGGATGGAGATCGGAATCCCGATCGACGAGGATCGCGCGGATGTAGTTCTCGATGTTGAGGATGATCGCCCCATAGACGAACAGGAAGATCGCCGCAGGTAACTCACCGATGTAGATCAGATACAACACCGCTGGGGCCCAGATAGAACTCGCTCCGATCACCGGCAAGATCGAGAGGACGATCATGACCATCGTCCAAAACGGGGCATTCGGTATCCCCGCCATGTAGAAACCGATCCCCATCAAAATCCCCTCGATGATAGCGACCAGGAGATGGCTCTTGAGAACCGCCCACGTGATGACGTTCGCCTCGTCGATGAGCTCCTTCTCAACGGCATCTTCCATCGGGGTGACGTCCATCAGCCAACGGACGAAGCTCGGTCCATCGAGGATGAGGTAGTACAGCACGAACACCAGGAGCAAGAGACCGAGGATGATGTGCAACGCGCTGAATACCACCTCGGTCAGTCCACCGATGGCCGCCTCAGAGAGCCCTTGGAGCAGCCCTTCGAGTTCGGCAAGCAGGTCGACCTCGATCCCAGTGTACGATAGGATGAGCTCCTCAAACCGTTCGATGAGGACGATCTCATCGAGGCCAGCGGTGATGCCATCGAGGGTCTCGATGAGGAGGTAGCCGATGATGAGCAATGGAGTGACCGCTGCGGCGAGCGCGAAGACCATCAAGATGAACGCTGACACCCGAGCCCCGATATGCGGTGAGAGACGCGCATGGAGGGGATGGAGCATGAACGCGAGCAATATCGCCGCCAATAGATACGTCAAGATTGGTTCGATGATCAGAAACGAGAAGTACCCCAGTACCACCAGCAACAACGCCATGAAAAGGAGACGAGTGTTCATGTGGGTACCTCAGAGGAGACGGTTATCGAAGGGTCTCGTGGCTAGCACTAACTGATTTCGGTCTATCCACCGAGATGCACCGTTCACGGGGACGCGATGATCGCCACCGGTGCCTGACGCAAAAGCATGCGTGTCGTCGAACCGACGATCGGATCGTTACCACCAGTGCGACCTCGTCTCCCGACACACACCACGGCTGGTTCGAGCTCGTCGATCGCCTCGAGCAGCGTCTGCGTGACCCGGCCGCGTCGGATATGACGTCGGAAACGGATCGGGGGTTCCTCGAGGAACGTGGCCAGGTCATCAAGCGCCCCCTCACCACCTCGTCGGAGGATGCCGATGATGCTCCGTGGAGCATCCGCGAGGTCATAGATGGCCGAATCGACCACATAGAGCCCGTGGACGGTGGCATCCCCATCGAGCCAGTCGGTGACCGATGCCATCGCTCGTTCGGGATACTCACTCCCGTCCGTGGCGACAAGCGCTGACGGGAATCCACCCTCCGGTGGCATCGGTCCCTCAACGGGGACCGACAGAACCGGCACGTCTGCACTGGCGAGGATACGATCTGTATTCGCCAGTTGATCGGTTGGATCGGCTGGGTCGACCGACCGACCGGTCACGATCAGTGTCGCCGACTCCGCTTCCTCGAGCAGTACCCGATGGGGGATACCTTGTCGAACCGCAGTGGTCACCTCGAGGTCGTCCAGCATCTGAGCCGCCTCCTCGACGACGGTCGTGCCGAGCGTGCGAAGCTCACTCGTCAATGAATCGGCTGCTGCTGGTGCCTCGACCGCCTCCAGCAGGCGGTCATCGACCACATAGCAGATATCAACCGCTGCGTCGAGGTAGCGCCCCAGCGCACCTGCATACTCCACCGCACGATCCGAACGGGTTCGACCGTCGGTCGCCAACAGGATTCGGATGGTCATGGTGTTGAACGCGTTCGCCCACGCATTGAACGTTGGCAGTGGGTCTCAGTAGGGGAGAAGCATTCGAACGTTTTACCTCATTCACGCATCAATGAGTGTTTAGGAACGATCCGTGCCCACCCAAACGACCCTACTCACCGACGGTGGCGGCAATCGTGTGCTGGTCGCCGACGATGAAGAAGCGCTACGCTCGCTCTTGACGATCCGTCTTGAGCAAGCGGACTTCGAGGTGATCACCGCCGAAGACGGTGAGGAAGCCCTCGAACTCCTCACCGAGGCGGGCGTCACCGCATTCGACGCCCTCATCCTCGATCTCGGGATGCCACGCATGGATGGTTTCGAGCTCCTCGAACACCTCGGCGGTGATCTGCCAATCACGATCGTCCTCAGCGGTCGAGATAGCGACGACAACCGGCAACGTGCGTTCGATCTTGGGGCTACAGACTACATCGTCAAACCGTTCAGCCCGGCCGATCTCGCCGACCTCATCCACGAGTACCTCCGCTGACGGGCATCGAGGGCCGGACCAACAGAGAAAAATGGCCGCGTGCGCTTGCCTCAGGTGACGACCACGATCGATCGGCCGATGCTGGACCCACTGCCGGTCGACCGCGAGCACCATGCCCATCGACCCATTCCCGTCCGCGGACCTCACCATCTTCCTATTCATCGGACTCCTTGGCGGTGCCCACTGCATCGGGATGTGTGGCCCGCTCGTGACCATGTATGCCGAGCGGATGCGGCCTGCCGCCACCGACGGTGGGACCGTCGCAACACGAGCTGATCGCGGTCACCTCAGCTTGTTCGAGGTGCGCCAGCACCTCTTGTTCAACCTCGGACGGACCATCAGTTACGCCCTCATCGGTGCGATCATGGGCGCGCTTGGTGCGCTCCTCATCGTCTCTGCCAGTCAGGTGATCGCCACCACGGAGCTGATCCGCGGCCTCACCGGCATCGCGATCGGCCTCGTCATCGTGTTCATCGGGATCGGCTATCTCAGGCTTCGAGGCGGGCTCAACTGGCATCTGCCAGGGACCGGTCGCGTGCTCAGGCGCCTGAGCACCCAGGTCGATCGACTCTCGGGCGGAGTCGGCATCGTCGGCCTCGGTGGCATGCATGGACTCCTGCCCTGTCCGATGCTCTATCCGGCCTACCTCTACGCCTTCGCCAGTGGGTCACCGACGACCGGTGCACTCGCTCTGGGTGCGCTCGGTATTGGAACCATCCCCGCGGTCTTCGCGTTCGGAACTGTCATCGGCTCGATCTCACCGACCGGCCGTCGGCGGCTGCACTATCTGCTTGGCATCGCGTTCATCATCCTCGGCTATCTCCTCTTGACCCATGGGTTGGTCGAGCTCGGTATCCACCTGCCCCATCCAGAACTGCCCTTCTGGGATCCCTTCGATGCCGGCAACCATCATTAATCGATCATGAGTGACCATCCGTGCACCCTCTGTTCGCTGCCCGTCGCCGACAGTAAAATCGTCGATACGGGGGGCAATGCCTTCTGTTGTACCGGGTGTCTTCACGTGCATGAGACCCTCGGCCACCTCGAGGCGATCTCTGCAGACGAGGTCGTCGACCAGCTCGAGTCGGCCGGGACGACCACGACCATCCCGCCTGATCACGTGACGGCATACCTCGCGGTCGACGGCATGTACTGTTCGACCTGTGAGGCATTCATCGAGACGATCGGATCGAAGATCGATGGTGTGAGCGGGCTCGAGACGAGCTACATCACCGAGACCGCACGGGTCTCCTATGATCCGACCAACATCACCCTCGAGGAGATCGAAGAGCAGATCTCCCGGCTGGGATACAGCGCCTACCCTCGCGATGACGAGCATCGCCAGCGTGATGCCGCTGATTGGGCCTTCGGCCGCCTCGCCGCTGGGCTCCTCATCGGGATGGCGATCATGCTGCAGTACGTCGTCATCATCTACCCCACCTACTTCGGTGGGCTGTGGTACGACGAACAGACCGCCCAGTTCTTCATCGATGCCCTTGAATCACCGTCGAGCCGGTACTTCTTCGCCGTCATCGGGGTGCTGACCACAGCGGTCCTCGGGTTCACCGGCAAACCGATCCTCCGTGGTGCGTATGTCAGCCTGCGC
>SKSH01000015.1 GCA_007118075.1 Halobacteriales archaeon | reverse complement strand
TCGGACCGACGACGAGAACTGGTGCACCAGGGCGTCCAACCCGTTTGAACTCGGCAAGCGTTGCCTCGGGGTCGGGCCAGTACTCGATCGAACCGGAGGACCAGACCGCATCGAAGCTGTTGTCATCGAATGGCAATCGTTCGGCGTCACCACGATAGAGTGAGACATCTTTGCCGACCTTCCGTTTGGCCCGTTTGAGTTGATGAGCACTTTGATCGAGCCCATGGATGTCTTCTGCGTGTTGTAAAAGCCCCTCTGTCGCGAACCCGGTCCCGCAGCCAACATCGAGGATACGATCGGTTGCATCGATGTCGAACCGCTCGATGGCTGCATCCCGCATCGACTCGTTCCAAATGTACGGGTTGATCGTATCATAGAGTGGCGAAAGGAATCGGTAGAACCGCCGAGCTCGACCCTTGTCGGCAAGGTATCCCATCGGCCACGACGAGGCTCTCGAGGCGTTTAACGATACTCATCGAGTCCGAATGCGACGAATCTCGCAACGCCCAAGTAGCGCAAACGCACACCTCCGAACAAGATCATGCCGAGGCCAGAGGTGCTGGAGAACATCAAGGAGGCTGAATCGGATGCCGATGAACTCGTCGCTGAAGCGGTGTCTGACCGTGATGAACGTATCAGTGACGCACGCACGCAGGCGCGAGAAATCGTGGCCGAGGCACGTGCGGAAGCCGAAGAGCTCACTGACGAACATCTCGCCGATGCCCAAGCAGCGATCGATGAGGAACGCGAGGCCATCCTCGAGGCCGGCCGAGCTCGACGAGAGGAACTGAAAGGGGCAGTAGAAGGTTCGATTGACGAGGTGGTCGAGACGATCATCGAGGACGTCAAGGAGGCGGTGCATGCTCAGGCCTGAACGGATGAGCAAGGTCTCCATCACGGGGGCGCGCTCTGTGATGGAGGAGGCGATTGCGGTGTTGCACGACCTCGAGCTCATGCATCTCGAGGAATACGATGAGCGTTGGGAGGGATTCAGGACCGGTGATCCTCTCGAAAGTGCAGAGTCCGCCTCAGAGTGGTTGGTCACCATCCGTGCACTCCAGAATACGCTCAAAGTCGACCCCGCTGAGGTTCATCCGGAGATGGTCGAGAGCCGCGAGGTCGCCGCAGACCGCCTTGAGGAAGTCCGCACTGCGGTCACCGGTCTCGAGGACGAGCGGACGGAACTCATGGATGAAATTCGAGAGCTCAACGAGGAGCTCGATCGGTTAGAGCCTCTGGCGACCCTTGGAATCGATCTCGATCTACTCCAGGGGTATGAAACGGTCGAGGTTGTCGTCGGAAAAGGTCAATCGAGCGCGATCGATCAAGCACTTTCAGAGAGCGACACGATTGAAGCACACGAACTGATCGAGAAGGATGGGGTCATCGCAATCGTGGCACGAGCGACTGATGGTCAGGCTTCGGCGATCTCAGATGCCCTCGTTGGTGTCGAATTAGCCAGGCTCGAGATCCCCGAAGGGAGCGGCGATCCGGCCTCCCGTCGTGACGAGATCAACCATCGGCTTCGACAGCTCGAACACGATCGCGAACGGACCAACGCCGAACTCGAATCGATCAGGCTCGAACATGGAGGGTTCCTGGTCACACTCGAAGAGGAGCTTTCAATCGATGTTGAGCGCGCGGAGGCACCGATTCGATTTGCGACGACGGAGCATGCGTTCATCGCTGAGGGATGGGTCCCGACCAAACGTGTCCCAGAACTCGAGTCTCAGATGGCAACGGTGGTCGGTGACGCCATTGAGGTCGACGAGCTCGAGCAGATGGCATATGAGCCGCCGCACCACCACGAGGCGACGGCTGACGGTGGCGACGACCTCGAACTCCACGGGAATCACCCGCCTGTCATCCAACAGAATCCGTCGATCGTCAAACCGTTCGAGGTGTTCGTACAGACGATCAACCGACCACGGTATCACGAGCTGGACCCGACCATCTTCGTCTTCCTCACATTCCCGTTCGCCTTCGGGTTCATGATCGGTGACATCGGGTACGGGCTGTTGTACATGGCGATGGGTTGGGCGGTTATCCGGTACACCGACAGCGAGGGGATGTGGGCACTGGGGATGATCGCCGTGTGGGCCGGTATCTTCACCATCCTGTTTGGCTATCTGTACGACGATATCTTCGGTATCCACATGGCCGATCTCAACCTGGCATTGCCGCTGGCTGGGACCTTGGATAAGGGACTACAGATCACCGAGGTCGCCCAGCTCTGGATTATCTTCAGCATCCTCTTCGGGGTGATCCACCTTGGGGTCGGATATGCGATCGGATTCTTGAATCACCTCCACCACGGTATCGGCGAGGCGTTTTCAGAGAGCGGTTCTTGGCTGGTGGTCCTGATCGGTCTGTTCGCGTGGATTTTCACGACGGAGTCTGCCGGTACAGCTGAGTGGCTGCCAGGGGAGGTCGATCTGCTCGTGACGAAGATCGATCTCGCTGGTACCGACTGGACCGCCTCGGTGATCAAGCCGGAATTCCTCGTCGGACCAGAGAGTGTGCTGGCGAGCAATTACATGTTCGACCTCGGATTCGAAGGCTTCTCTGAGACGGTGGCGGTGGTCGGTCTGGTCCTCATCATCGTCGGTTGGGCGTTCGCCATCAAGGCTGAGGGTTTCATCGCCGTCATCGAGCTCCCGACGAACGCCTTCGGCCATGCGGTGAGTTACCTCCGGATGATGGCAGTTCTGCTCGCCAAGGGTGGGATGGCCTTCGTGGTCAATCTCATCGTCTTCGGTGGGTACGAACAGACGCGGACGATCAGCGGTCAGGAGATCGATTATGTCTTCTTCCACCTACCGGGCATGGGCATGCCAGACGGTGAGGCGGTCTTCCAAGGACTGGTATGGATGGATCCACTTGTCGTTACAATTCCACTCGCGATCTTCGTGTTCGTCTTCGGTCATATTGTCGTTCTGCTACTGGGTATCACGGCGGCAGGAATCCAGATGACACGCCTTGAGCTTGTCGAATTCTTTGGGAAGTTTTATGATGGCGGCGGAGGGAGATTCGAACCGTTCGGTTATAAAAGAAGACACACCGAGGAGCACTGAGAAAACCAATGTTAGAACTACTTACAGATCCTGTACTGCTCGAGGCGGCGTCCAATGAACATGATGTTGCGGTGGCGGAGGCCTGGTCCGAGGCGATCCGGGTCGGTGCCGCGGCGCTGAGTGTCGGCCTGGCGGCGCTCGCATCCGGTTATGCTGAACGGCAAATCGGTGCGGCTGCCGTGGGTGCGATGGCCGAGGATCCCAGCACGTTCGGTCGTGGCCTGATCCTGACGGTCCTCCCGGAGACGTTGGTCATTTTCGCCATCGTCGTGATTTTCCTGGTGTGATCTAGGGGATATCATGAGCCTCGATTCGGTGGTAGAGGATATCCGCGAGCAAGCTCGAGCGGAGGCCGAGGCGATTCGTGAGGCAGCCAAGGAGGAGGCTGCCGAGATCATCGAGGAGGCTGAGCAGGAGGCATCACAGCTCATCGAACAGGCCAAGGAAGGGGCCGAACGTGATTCCAAGCAGCTTCGAGAACAGCAGCTCTCGAGCGCGAACCTTGAGGCGAAACAGCTTCGGCTCGAGGCCCGGCGTGAGGTCCTCGATGAGGTCCGCGAGAAGGTTGAAGAGCGGCTAGTTGCTCTCGGGGGCGACGAGCGTGAAGCCCTTACGAAGACACTCCTCGAAGCGGCACTGGATGAGTTCGGAGATGACGAAGCGCTCACCGTCCATGGCCGAGAGTCGGATGAGGATCTCCTCGCTGAGCTCGTCTCAGATGACGACCGCTTGAGCGTCGGGGACCCTGTGGACCGACTCGGAGGTATCGTCGTCGAGGGTACGTCTTCCAGACTCCGTGTGGACAACACCTTCGATGCGGTACTCAACGAGGTGTGGGACGATCGCCTTCGCTCGATCAGTGACGAGCTGTTCGAGGAATGACTCGACTTCGCCCCGACGCCGGTGCGAAAGGAGGTGGGAATCCCGCCTACGTGAACGCCCGCATTCGTTCACGCCGAGCCTCGCTTCTCGACGAGAGTGATTATCGCAAGCTCGTCCGGATGGGCCCGGACGCGATCTCTCGCTACCTCGAAGAGACCGAATACGAACGAGAGATGAATGAACTCGGAGCCCGCTATCGTGGCGTCGACCTCATCGAATACGCCCTGAATGCAAACCTCTCCAGGCACTTCCAAGATCTGCTCGATTGGTCGGATGGTCAGCTCTACGATCAGCTGGTGAGGTACCTGCGGAAGTTCGACACCTGGAATATCAAAACGATATTACGGGGAATCTACACGGACACCCCACGGGATGAGATCGAAGCCGATCTCATCAGTGCCGGTGAATTCACCAAGCGAGATCTCGATCGTCTGCTCGAAGCCCAATCAATCGATGATGTCATCGAACGGCTCTCGGGGACGATCTACTATGATCCACTCATCGATGCCTATGATGAGTACGAGGAGCTAAACCTCCTCGTTCCACTGGAAAACGCCGTCGATCGTGCCATGTTCGAACATATGATCTCTGGGATCGATGTCGAGACTGGCCCAGCAAGTCGGGTCCTTGAGCGACACCAACAGTGGACCGGATCACCGGCCGCGCTGTTCAGGGAGTTCTTAGCAGCCGAAATCGATCTGCTCAACGTCCGCAACGCACTGCGGATTGCCAAGAGTGGTTCCGAGCTCGACCCATCTTCGTATTTCATCGAGGGTGGCCGGCTGTTCTCCAAGCGAGAGCTTGGGTTACTCACCGGTGATCTCGATGGGCTCGTCGCTACCATCCGCGACAGTGTCTATGGCGAGAAGCTCGATGATGCGTTGGCAGAACTCGAGGATGCGGAGAGTCTCCTTGAAGTCGAGCAAGCGATCGATCGAGCACTCGTCGAATATGGGGACCTCCTCGGATCGAGGTATCCGGTGTCGGTCTGCCCGATTATCGCGTACGTCTTGGCCAAGGAGCTCGAGGTACAGAACGTGATCGCGATCGCACGCGGCCGCGAAGCGGGGCTGTCCGAAGAGGAGATCCGTGAGGAGCTGGTGATGCCATGAGCCAGGAGATTGCCGTCGTCGGGAGCCCGGATTTCACCACAGGTTTCCGCCTAGCCGGTGTCAGACGTTTCGAGAACGTCCAGGAATCGTCGAAATCAGATGAGCTCGATGGAGCGGTCGCCTCATTGTTGGACGACGAGGACATCGGGATCATCGTGATGCACCAAGACGACATCGACCACCTCTCGCGCGGGGTCCGTCAGGATGTCGAGACGAGCGTCGAACCAGCCGTCGTCACCCTTGGCGCCGGTGCTGGTGGTGCTGGACTTCGCGGCCAGATCAAGCGCGCGATCGGAATCGACCTGATGGAGGATAACTAACTAATGAGTCAAGCAACCGCAACCGAGGACGTCCGCGAGGACGGAATGATTACTGGAGTGAGCGGCCCGGTCGTGAAAGCCTCCGGGCTCGAAGCACGCATGAACGACGTCGTGTACGTCGGTGAGGAGGGCCTCATGGGTGAGGTCATCGAGATTGAGGGTGATGAGACGACGATTCAGGTGTACGAGGAGACCTCCGGTGTCCAACCCGGAGAGCCGGTCGAGAACACCGGCAACCCATTGACTGTTGACCTCGGCCCAGGGATGCTCGACTCCATCTATGATGGTGTCCAGCGACCATTGGATGTGCTCGAGGCAATCATGGGCTCGTTCCTCGACCGTGGTGTCGACGCACCGGGGATCGATCTGGATGCAACCTGGGAGTTCACTCCCGCCGTCGAGGAGGGAGATGAGGTTGGACCAGGGGATATCGTCGGGACCGTCCCGGAGACCGAGAGCATCGACCACAAGGTGATGGTACCACCGGATTACGAGGGTGGGGTTGTCGAAGAGGCCAACTCGGGCGAGTTCACCGTGGATGAGCCGGTGGTCGTGTTGGACTCCGGTGAAGAGGTAGCCATGCGACAGGAGTGGCCGGTGCGCCGTGCACGACCAACAGTCGATAAACACAGTCCGGACCGCCCGCTGGTGACCGGACAACGGATTCAGGATGGATTGTTCCCGATCGCAAAGGGTGGGACCGCTGCAATCCCCGGTCCGTTCGGGAGCGGGAAGACGGTGACCCAGCAATCGCTGGCGAAATTCGCTGACGCAGACATCGTCGTTTACATCGGCTGCGGTGAGCGTGGCAACGAGATGACCGAGGTCATCGAGGACTTCCCAGAGCTTCCAGACCCGCAGACGGGTAACCCGCTCATGGCACGGACTTGCCTCATCGCGAACACGTCTAACATGCCGGTCGCCGCACGTGAGTCGTGTGTGTACACCGGTATCACCATCGCGGAGTACTACCGCGACATGGGGTACGACGTGGCGCTGATGGCCGATTCGACCTCGCGCTGGGCCGAGGCTATGCGGGAGATCTCTTCACGGCTCGAAGAGATGCCTGGTGAGGAGGGGTATCCAGCGTACCTCTCAGCCCGCCTGTCACAGTTCTACGAGCGTGCTGGATTGTTCACCCTCCTCAACGGTGAGGAGGGATCCATCTCCGTCGTCGGTGCGGTGAGTCCACCTGGCGGGGACTTCTCTGAACCGGTGACGCAGAATACGCTCCGCATCGTCAAGACGTTCTGGGCGCTGGATGCTGACCTGGCCGAACGTCGTCATTTCCCGGCCATCAATTGGGACGAATCCTACTCGCTGTACCGAGGCCAGCTCGATCCGTGGTTCGTCGAGAATGTCGCCGACGATTGGCCCGAGCTTCGTCAATGGGCCATCGACGTCCTCGATGAAGAGAGTGAGCTCCAGGAAATCGTCCAGCTCGTCGGGAAGGATGCCCTCCCAGAGGATCAACAGCTGACCCTCGAGGTCTCCAGATTCATCCGAGAGGCATGGTTGCAGCAGAACGCGCTGCATGATGTCGACCGATACTGCCCGCCGGAGAAGACGTATGAGATCCTCCAGGCCATCAAGGCCTACAACGACGAGGCCTTCGCGGCACTCGATGGCGGTGCCCCGGTGGATGAGATTCGAGCTGCTGATGCACCACCACGGTTGAACCGGATCGGCACGACGGAGGACTACGAATCCTTCGTCGAGGAGCTCATCGATGACATGACCGAGGAGCTCAGGGGGTTGTACTGAGATGAAGGAATATCGCACTATCAACGAAATCAGCGGTCCGCTGGTGTTCGCCGAGATCGACGAACCGATCGGCTACGACGAGATCGTCGAGATCGAGACACCGTCGGGTGAGGTAAAGCGCGGACAGGTGCTCGAATCAACTTCTGAGTTCGTCGCCATCCAGGTGTTCGAGGGAACTGAGGGGATCGACCGCAACTGCACGGTCAGGTTCCTCGGTGAGACGATGAAGATGGACGTGACGGAGGATCTGCTCGGACGAGTGCTCGACGGGTCCGGGAGGCCGATCGATGGTGGTCCAGATATCGTCCCAGATGAGCGACGAGATATCGTCGGTGCCGCCCTCAATCCACACGCAAGGGAGTACCCAGCCGAGTTCATCCAAACCGGTGTATCTGCGATCGACGGGATGAACACGCTGGTACGTGGTCAAAAGCTCCCGCTGTTCTCTGGTTCAGGGCTTCCACACAACGAACTAGCGCTGCAGATTGCCCGTCAAGCGACCGTACCCGAAGAGGATGAAGAGGGTGAAGACAGCGAGTTCGCCGTGGTCTTCGCTGCGATGGGGATCACCGCTGAAGAGGCGAACGACTTCATCAATGACTTCGAGCGAACCGGCGCGCTCGAACGGTCGGTCGTCTTCATGAACCTCGCAGATGATCCCTCCGTGGAGCGAACGGTCACACCAAGGCTGGCGCTGACCACCGCAGAGTATCTCGCGTTCGAGAAGGGCTATCACATGCTCGTCATCCTCACCGATATGACGAATTACTGTGAGGCGCTGCGTGAGATCGGTGCCGCCCGTGAGGAGGTCCCAGGCCGTCGTGGATATCCAGGGTACATGTACACCGACCTCGCACAACTGTACGAGCGAGCCGGCCGGATCCAGGGCCAAGAGGGATCAATCACACAGATTCCAATCCTGACGATGCCCGGTGACGACGACACCCACCCGATCCCGGACTTGACTGGATACATCACCGAGGGTCAGATCTACGTCGATCGTGACCTCGACAGCAAGGGGATTGAACCACCAATCAACGTACTCCCGAGCCTCTCCAGACTGATGGACGAGGGTATCGGTGAGGGACTCACTCGGGAGGATCACAAAGGGGTCTCAGACCAGCTCTATGCGGCATACGCAGAGGGTGAAGACCTCCGCTCACTGGTCAATATTGTCGGTCGTGAGGCACTCGACGAGCGGGACAACCGATACCTCGATCTAGCGGATCGTTTCGAGCGGGAGTTCATCCAGCAGGGGTACAAGACAGATCGGACGATCGAAGACACGCTCAATGTCGCCTGGGAACTCCTCTCGATGCTCCCGAAGGAGGAACTCCATCGGATCGACGAGGAAGACATCGAGAGCTACTACCTCGAGGAAGAGGCCGCCGAGGTGGCGGCCGACTGACTCGGCAACAACTGACATAACGATACCACCCATAGGAGTAACAAGGAATGGCCGAGGACGTCAAGCCCACGCGGAAGAACCTGATGGAGATCGAGGATCGGATAGAGCTCTCAGAGCGTGGGCACAACACGCTCGAGAAGAAGCGAGACGGCCTGATCATGGAGTTCATGGACATCCTCGATCAGGCACAGACGGTTCGGGATGATCTCGAGGAGAGCTACGAGCTCGCACAAAAACGGCTCAATATGGCTCGCGCCATGGAAGGGGATGTCGCCGTTCGAGGAGCTGCAGCCGCACTGAAAGAGCACCCAGAGATATCAATCAGCTCGAAGAATATCATGGGAGTGGTTGTCCCACAAATTGAATCGATGCGCGTCCGAAAGCGCCTCGACCAACGTGGCTATGGGGTGCTCGGGACGAACTCTCGAATCGATGAAGCAGCGGCCGCATACGAGCAGTTGCTCGAGGACATTATCCTCGCCGCCGAGGTCGAAACGGCGATGAAGAAGCTGCTCAAGGAGATTGAGACGACCAAGCGGCGGGTGAATGCACTCGAGTTCAAGCTGCTTCCGGATCTCTATGAGAACAAGGATTTCATCGAGCAAAAGCTAGAAGAGCAAGAGCGAGAGGAGATCTTCCGGTTGAAGAAGATCAAAGCGAAGAAGGAGCGACAGGAGGCCGCCTCTTCGGAGTGAGGGGACGATCAATGGCACCCCAGTGTGGTTTGTGCCGGGCCGAGATGGTTGGTTTCGTAATCCCCGAATCGATCGTTGAATTTGCTCCCGCCCAGGGTACCTTCGCGAGTCTGTGTCGTGTTTGCCTGACGCTCGAGGTGCACGAGACGGCGATCGAGGTCGATGAACCACTGTCTGTGATTAGTGCGGCATTCCCGGACGA
The DNA here is from genome assembly GCA_007118075.1 of Halobacteriales archaeon. Lineage (GTDB taxonomy): Archaea > Halobacteriota > Halobacteria > Halobacteriales > SKSH01 > CAZXER01. Next base: position 4,232 of record SKSH01000015.1, on the reverse strand, counting down.
TGAGACGGAGGCAGCGATGATCGCGATTCTCGTCGGATTGTTGGATTCTTTGGCATTACATCGCCGAGCGATTCAAGCAGTTGTTTTTGAACTCGAGTCGGTCGGTGTCGATGCGCTTCTCGTCCTCGATCGGTTAATCGATGACTCATCACTCAGACCGGCGATCGACCTCGACCGTCGGGTCTATCAGCTCGGCCAACTGCTTGAGTGATTAGATACCGGTCTTATACCGGAGAATCCCTGCGACGCCACCGAACGCGTTCATCAGCTGCTCTCCGCGCTCGAAATCTGATGAGATGAACGAGACATCCGTCCCTCGCTCCTCGGCGATCTCGATGAGGTAATCAATCGCATCGTCCCGTGTGAGGACCTCGATCGAGGAACCACATGTCGGACAGGCATCGAGGGATGGACTGGCACCACGATCGACCGTCTCGAAGGTTTCATGTCCCGAACCACACGCATGTTCGACGACGTCGAGTCTGAGATCTTCGCTCAGCAATAGCCTGTCAACCGAACCCATTACGAGGTTCTCCCTGGTCGGCTCGAACCCATAGGTGGCGAGGTCTCCGTTGTGCAGCTCCTTGAAGAACCGATCCATGTGCTGCTTATCAGCCATGAGCTCGGCATCGGCCAAGGCATCCTCTGCCCCATTGACGAGCTCGTACAAACCAGAATCGTCGGTATACGAGACATCGAACTTCCCGAGTACGAGCGATTGGATCTCGTGATGGAGGTAGTCACCATCGAGAAATTCGTCCTTGGTAGGGGAGGGACCCCCGACGAGAACCCCATCAATCTCGTGTCGCTTGGGGACGAACAGTTCGTTCGCCATCTCTGCGACCTCTTTGTAGAACTTGTCGATGGCTTCGAGTCTCAGTCGATGGAACCGTTGGGCGGATTGACCTCCTTTTCGCTGCTTCCCGGGGACCAGTGAGGTGGCGTTCTTGACCGGTTCGATACGCTTGCCCCGCAGCCAACCAACGGTCGATTCACGGCGATCGAGGACGATGAGGCCATAGAGGCCACTATCCTCAAACATCGCCTCGAGTGGCTCGAGGAGGAAACCCGAATCGCAGTGATAGCGGAACGTCTGCACCGGTTCGGGTGGATTCTCGATCACCTCGGTGATCATCTGCGTCTGGCCACCACCGGTATCGACCGCACCACTGAAGAAGACCAGGCCGTTCTCCGGGACGGTGTCATAGTACTTCAATCGAGCATTGATACTGGAGAGTGCATCTTGGACGTTGGTCCGCGTATCTTTCGACTTGATGTTGCTCGCTTCGCTTTGCTCCTGGCGAACGTGCTCGGCGATGTCGCTGATTGCCTTCTCAGGAGGGACGTAGATGGAGACCAGCTGTGTCCCTGAGCCGCGAAGACCCTTGAGATTCTCAAGTACCTTCTTGAACTCGTATTCTCGGCGGTCATCATCCGAGGCTTCGCCCGCAGTCATTGACCTAGCTGGCCGCTGTCTGATTAAGTATGCTTTGAAGCGCCACCTCCTTATTACGGAGGCACTTGTTTCCATCTGTATGGGATCTGGGACGGTCTTCACGGTTGCTAGCGGTAAAGGTGGCGTCGGGAAGACGACGTTCACGGTCAACCTGGCAGCTGCACTCGCTGATGCAGAGATCGAGGTCGTCGTCGTTGACACCGATTTCGGGATGGCAAATGTCGCAGATCACCTTGGAATCGCTTCCGAAACTCCGACGATTCACGATGTGCTCGGCGGCCGAAGCGATATCGATGCGGCGGTTCGTGATGTCGATGGTACCCTGTCTGCGATTCCAGGGTCGGTCGATATGCAGGAGTTCGCCTCCATGAATCCGGATGGTCTGCTTGAGATCGTCGACTGGCTCCGTGACCGTTTTGAGGTGATCGTCCTTGATAGTGGGGCTGGATTGAGCTATGAGACCGCGTTGCCCCTTGGAGTCGCGGATGGGGTGGTGCTTGTGACCACGCCAACCTCGTCATCGGTTCAGGACACCCGTAAGACGGCGGATCTCTCACGACGAGTTGGAACTCACGTCGAGGGGCTCGTCGTCAACCGACTGACCGACAGGAGTCGGATGGAGCCGACCGCGATTGCAGAGCGCTTTGAGATAGCTCACCTCGGGACGATTCCTGAATCACCAGCTGTCGATGAGAGCCTCGTGGCCGGCCAACCTGTCATCTGGAGAGATCCTCACGATGCTGCAAGCGATGCGATTAGGGCGGCAACAACGGCGCTCACAGAGATCGAGATTCCACGGCCTATCCATCGGGTACCGACTGACCGGCCGGTGCAAGATGAATCTCGTGAGCGCAAGGGGTTGTTTGCTCGATTGTTCCGTCGATAGGCTCACATCACCTCAGGGGCGCCAACCCCGAGTACATCTAGCCCGTTCGCAACCACCGTTTGCGTCCCTCTTACGAGGGCGAGCCGGTTCGCTCGTACCTCACCTGACGAATCGAGTACCGGACAATCCCGATAGAACGCATTGAATGCGTCGGCAAGATCCTGAAGGTACGAGGCAACCCGATGCGGTGCGAGCTCCTTAGCAGCCTCTTCGACGACGTACGGGTACATGGCCAGTAGCTCACAGAGTGCACGCTCTGTGGGGTGAGATGGTGCGCTCAGGTCATCCCCGACCGGTTCTTCAACCCGGTCGAGGATCCCGCAACATCGAGCATGGACATACTGTACGAACGGTGCGGATTGGGCTTCGAAGTCGAGGGCATGCTCCCACTCAAACGTGATGGGTTTGGTCGGTTGCTTGGAGACGATATCATACCGAACCGCACCGATGCCGACGATGTTGGCGATTTGCTCGACGGTCTCCTCATCGAGGCCATCATCTCGAATCCGGTCGTCCATGCGACGTTCAACCTCTGACCTGGCTCGTTCGATTGCTTCATCGAGGAGATCATCCAGGTCGACCCCGGTCCCTCGCCGTGTCGACATCCGACCCTCAGCGAGGTTGACATACGAGTAGAGCACTTGTTGGAGTTGTGACGTGTCGTTCCCGAGGAGGCTGAGAGCGGTTCGAAGCTGATCAGCCTGCAGCTTGTGATCCTCACCGAGGACTGTCACCGCTCGGTCGTACTGTTCGAATTTCCACTCGTGGTGTGCGATATCGCGTGTCGGATAGAGCGAGGTACCATCGGATCGGAGGAACACCAGTCGTTTGTCGATACCATGATCCTCGAGTTCGAGCTGCCATGCATCATCCTCGAAGACCGCCTCTTCGAGCGCTTGGAGCCTTGAGACGACGCCATCGGTCGAACCATCGAGCATGAAGTTGGTCTCCTTGATGAATGTATCAAATGTGGCCGGCAGTCGTGCAAGACAGGCTTTCATGCCTTCGAGAACCTGGTCGGTCACCTCGCTGACACGCTTGTATGTTTCCTCGTCACCGGCTTCGAGTCCCTGCATGATGGCTTCGATCTCCGCCTCAGCCTCCCCGACCTCATCAGAGCTCGCCTCCTCGAGGAACGAATTACCCTTCCGGTAGTACCTGACGAGATCGTACTCGATCCGATCTCGAGAGGGTGGCTCAGCAAGGTCGTTTTCGTCGAAGGTCTCGTAGGCCCAGGTGAAGACGGCCATCTGGCGACCGGCATCGTTGACGTAGTAATGGATATCAACCTCGTACCCGGCCGCTATGAGGAGTCGAGCGATGGCATCACCAATGATGGGGTTCCTTGCCCGGCCGACGTGGATCGGTCCAGTTGGATTTGCACTGGTATGTTCCACGACGACAGTCTCATCTTGCTTGGGGAGCTGGCCGAAGTCAGCTTCAATCGCTGCTTGCAGCGTGTCTCGAAAGTAGATGTCAGCGGGGATTGCATTGAGATACGGGCCGGCGGTTTCAACCCTCGATAGATACGTTGCACCCTCGAGCTCCATCGCATCAGCGAGCTCGGCGGCAACCGCCGGTGGAGGGCGTTGCGCCTCACTCGCCAGTCGGAAGGCAATGCTCGAAGCGACGATCGCATCGACATCCTCGGGTGGCTCTTCGAGGGCAAGCGAATCGGTTGACCAACCGGTCGTCTCGAGTGCCTCGGTCAGCAACTGAACGAACTCATCGCGTGCTTGCCGCAGCATTCGACCGGGTGATTGAGTCGGCTGCCAATAGGGGTGTCGAGTTGCATCGCATCGCTTTTGGCAGTTCCACCCAAACTCAGGCATCCATGAGTCGTTCCGGTGGGACTCCGAAGCAGGTGGACCAGCCGAACTACCATTCGGA
>SKSH01000033.1 GCA_007118075.1 Halobacteriales archaeon | reverse complement strand
GGAGCATGACCTCGTGCTCATGCGGATCGACCGCATCGCCGGGTGACGGCGATATCTCCTCAACATCCTCGGCATCGAGGATGCTATCGAGGTCACGGAGACTCAGCTTGATCCCCTCCACGAGGTCATCGACCGTCTGGTCATCGGTCGTCGTCGCCCGGCGTAGATCGTCACGGAGCGTGACCAACCGTTCGACGATGTCGCGGGTCGCCTGTTGTTTGAGCGTGTCCCGCTCGCGCTCTTTCCGCTTCTTGTAGTTGGCGAAATCGGCGTGCGCCCGCTTGAGTCGACTCGTCAGGTCTTCAACCTCGTCTTGAGCATGTTCGAGATGATCCTGGAGTTCCTCGATGTACCCGATCAGTTCGGACGCGTTGGCCGCCACGTCCTCGTCGAACTCGGTGATCGACTCGACGAGCTCAGCCGTATCGATCGGCGCCCCATCGATATCGGGGTGCTCACCTGTCGAGGTCGTCTGCCCCTCGCCATCGTCGCTCATCACTTACCAGTCGGGCCGAGGACACCAAAGCATTCACGGACTCGATTCGGACGATCGATCGAGCATCTCGCGACGACGACCCTTGGGGACGACCGATCGCAGCTCCCCGTCGATGAACTGACCGACCCCGAGGATGGCGGGGTCACCGGCCACCGACGTCGCCACAAGGAGGTACCCCCAGTCGCCGTCCCAGGCGATCGATTGGGTGCCCCCGGCGATGTAGCTGTCCGCCTGCGATCGGTCGAGGTGGATGATGTTGCTCGTGGCCGCATGACCGAAGCGCTGGGCGGCGTTCGTCGTCGGCTTCCAGTGTCGACCACGGGTGCGCAGGCAGACCATCCCAAGCCCCTCTGCCTCGAATGGATCCGGATGGTCGCCATACACACACCAGATGTTGCCCCGGCCGCGTTCCCAGAAGGTGTGCGCCTCGAACGTCGATGGATCGATGCCAAACCGCTCCTCCCACCACTCGAGGATGGCGTCTCTGTCTGGCGTGACGTCGTCCCCGCCGGTGGCTGGCACCCGATCGAACCTCGTGCTGGTATCATCGCTCATGTTGCCACCCTGAGTTTCGCGATGAAGAAGCCACCAGTGTCGGCGTGATGTGGATAGATGCGCCTGGCTCGCGTCAGCCGATGATCGAAGGCTGTCCCCTCCCAACTGTCGATACCAGGCGCCGTCTCAAATGGAAGTTCGATCGGTTCGATGTCACAGCCACCGTCATCGAGGATCGCATCAACGACCGCCTCGTTCTCCTCTGGGGCGTACGTACACGTCGAGTAGAGTACGACCCCACCCGGCTTGGTGAGTTCGATGGCACGCCGGAGGATACCGCGTTGGACGTTGCCGAGTGATTCCACATGCCCGAGTGACCAGTCGTCGAGGGCGGACGGTTTCTTTCGGACCGTCCCCTCACCGGTACACGGGGCGTCGACGAGGCTCGCATCGAATGCCTCGATCCCCATCGGTGATGGGTCGAATCGACGGGCATCAGCTCGTTCAACGATTGCAGCAGTCGCACCGAGGCGTTCGAGATTATACCGTAACGCAGAGAGTCGTCCCAGATTGTCATCCGTCGCGACGACGGTCCCCACGTCCTCGATGAGATCGATGAGGTGACCGGTTTTGCTACCTGGGGCGGCACAGGCATCCCATATCACATCACCAGGCACGACATCCAGCAATGGAGCTGGGAGACAGGAGACCACCTCCTGGCCGTGGACCCAGCCGAGGAATGCCGGGAGGGTGAGACCGGGTCGATCGATGTCGAGCTCGATGATCGATTCACGCCACGAGAGCGGTGAACAACCGATAGCAGCCTCCTCGAATGCATCGACGACTCGATCAACGGAGACCCGCGACGTCTGCACCCGGACGGTGTGTGAGAGCGGGCGCTCTGATGCGGCGATGAATGCATCGAAGTCGTCGATGATTGAAGCGTATCGACGCAACGAGTCCATGGACACCGAACTGGCCGGACCGGTTTGTGGATTTCGGCTTGGTCGGGGCATCCCGGCCAGGCGATCCAGATCCGCTTCTAAGCCATCGCTAGTCAACGGATGTACCGCAATGGCACCGGTTGGCGAGAAGTAACATCGCCACCTGTTATTACGCTGCCAGCGAGACAACCATCTATGGCCAACTTCTCTCAGCGGATCCAATCCGTCTCGATCAGTGGGATCCGAGAGGTGTTCGAGGCTGCCGGGCCAGATGCGATCAACCTCGGCCTCGGCCAGCCAGACTTCTCCGCTCCAGCACACGTCCACCAAGCGGCAATCGATGCGATTGAATCAGGTATCGCCGATGGCTACACCTTCAATCGTGGGATCGATGGGTTGCGTGAGGCGATTCGAACCAAGCATAAGCGGGACAATGGTATCGACCTCCCGGACGGTTCGGTTATCGTGACCGCCGGTGGTTCAGAGGCACTTCACATTGCGCTCGAAGCACACGTCGATCCTGGGCAGGAGGTGCTCTTTCCCGACCCTGGATTCGTCTCGTACGATGCCCTGACCCGCATCGGAGGTGGACGACCGAAACCGATTCCCCTCAGAGACGACCTCACCCTCGATCCGGCCGCAATCGAGGAGGCGATCACCGAACAGACCGCGGCGTTCATCATCAACTCTCCGGCGAATCCGACCGGTGCGGTCCAATCACCCGAGGACATGCGCGAATTCGCCCGTATCGCTGACGAACATGACGTCCTTTGCATCTCGGATGAGGTGTACGAGCACATCATCTTCGATGGCGAGCATGTCTCACCGATGCACCATGCCGAATCGGATAACGTCATGATCGTCCATTCCTGCTCGAAGACGTTTTCGATGACGGGTTGGCGGATCGGCTGGGTATTCGCCGACCCATCCCGCGTCGAACAAATGCTGAAGGTGCATCAGTATGCGCAGGCGTGTGCGAGTGCACCGGCACAATACGCAGCCGAAGCGGCCTTGACGGGACCGACGGATGTGGTCGATGAGATGGTTGAGGCGTTCGAACGTCGACGCTCGATCGTCGTCGACGGCCTCCAAGACCTCGGACTTGAGGTTCCCACTCCCAAGGGAGCCTTCTATGTCATGCCGAAGGTCCCCGACGGTTGGATCGATGCAGTGCTCGAGCGGGGGGTCATCGTCGTCCCAGGTGAAGCGTTCGGTGAGGCTGGCACCGGCTATGCCCGCATCTCCTACGCCACTGATGACGAAAAGCTCATCCAGGCCCTCGACGTGTTCGATGAGGCGCTCGCCTCGCTTTCCTGAGCACCGGTACAGCATGCCGAGAGGTGACTCCTTTTAGGGATCTTCGACATAGGTCCAGGTATGTCGACCCATCAACTCGTCGTATTGAACAAGGATGACGACACGATCTCCATCATTCAGCCTGACACTGGAGAGACCACCACGGTCATCGAGACCGCCTTCAACCCACACGAGGTTGAGGTGTCACCCAACGGCGACAGGATCTTCGTCACCTGCTCGTTGGGAGGTAAGCTCCAGGTATTCTCCACGGAAGACTGGGAACTCGAGGCGACCATCGAGCACGAGCACTTCGAGTTTCCACACGGATTGGCCATCCGAGAGTCGGCGAACGAGCTCTGGCTCGTCGCCACCTATTCATCGATGGTGTTCGTCATCGATCTCGAGACGCTTGATTTCCTCGAGGTGTTCCCAACCCACCAGGATAAATCGCACATGGTGGCGATCGATGCTGCCGATCGATATGCGTACATCGCCAACATCGGAAGCGACTCGGTCACCGTCATCGATTGTGAGACGCGAAGTGTTATTGCCGATCCACCGGTCGGAGAGGGACCTGAGGGGATCGCGGTCCACCCCGATGCGGGTATCCTCGTGGCGAATCAGGAGGATGGAATGTTGAGCGTGTTGGATCCGGATAGTCGAACAGAGGTGAACAAGGCCTTGCTCGGTAAGATACCGATTCGAACCGTCATCGCTCCGGATGGCGAGACCGTCTTCGTCCCGAACCGGGAGTCGAACGATGTCTCTGTCATCGACCCAACCTTCGATCGTGGTGGAGAGATTCGTCCGTGGGAGGTTGCCCGCATCCCGGTCGGTATCTGGCCTGGGGGAACGGTGTTCTCCCCTGATGGTACGAGGGCGTTCGTCGCAAACAACAAGACCAACGATGTCTCGGTCATCGATGTCGAAGGACGGACGGAGATCGATCGATTCGAGACCGGTACACACCCCGATGGGATCGCCTACTTCGAGCGCTGAGTAACCCGCCCGTCGCTTTATGCACATTGCGATCGAATAGCATGCTATGTCGCTGGCGCAAGCGGGGGGCGGACCGGTCACCATGGCCAGCGCCTACCTCTCGAAGGTGCATCCCGTATTCATGCTGCCACCGATCGCGGCAGCGGCCTTTGGCGCCATCATCGCCGGGGCGATCAACCCGCCGGCTGCCGCCGTCCACATTCTCGCCATCTTCTGTTCCGTGTACACCGCCCACCTGAAGGATACCTATATTGACTACCATGTGCGGGGAGAGGACGACACCTGCCCACTCACGCGTCGAGGATGTTGGGCGGGGATCATCGTGGCAAGCCTCGTCATGGCCGGCTGTCTGGTGTTGTTGTATCAGCTTGTCGACCTTTGGGCGGTCGCCCTCACCGCACCTGGTTGGTTTATCGGGTATCTACATGCACCACATCTTGATACGAACCCGGTCACGACGACCGTCGGATATCCCACCGGCATCGCGTTGGCCATCATCGGAGGCTACTACATCCAGGTAGCAAGCCTCAGCATCGAAGTGGTCGCCATCTCGCTCGTGTTCCTCGTCCTCCTCAGTGGGGTGAAGATCGTCGACGACCTGCAGGACTACGAATGGGACCTTGCCAACCACAAGCGATCAGCTGGAGTAGTGCTGGGCTTCGAGCGAGCACACAGCCTTGCCATCTGGCTCATGGGGTCGACCCTCGGTGGCGTCATCATCCTCGGGCTGTTTGGCGTCATCGAACCGTCGAGTTCGCTCGCAGCAGGGGTGTTCGCCCCCATATTGATCGTAGCCCGGAAACGAGATCCTCGACTCGGTACGATGCTCCTGATCAGAGGGTCGTATCTGTTCCTTGCCGTCCTCGTGGCTGCGGCGTGGTGGCGACCGCTCGGTTAGGTATCAGCCGAGACGCTCTCACAGCGTGAAACCAACCGAAAGCGATTCTCCCCAAGGACATTGCCACGTTACGATGCGGTCGAGACGATCTTGATGACATCGCCTTCCTTGAGTTCGTACTTGTCGCTGATTTCCCGGCCGGTTCTCGCATCCACCGCGTGGAGGTATCCCTCGCCGATATCGCTATGGACGGCGAACGCAAGATCTCGGGGGGTGGCTCCTCGAGGTAACAAGAACGCATCCGGGAGCACGTTCCCGGAACCATCGGTCCACTTGCTGGCATCTTGCACCGGATAGACCGTCACCCGATCGAGCAATCCGTAGATCGCCTCATTCATAGTAGTCTGGACGCCGGTTCCACTGTGCTGGTTCATGGTTCCTCGAAGGCCATCCAATCCAGCTCGCTGTTGATCGTTCACCTCACCGACGATCTCGAAGTCAGCATCACCGGGAGCATAGGAGACGAGTGATGCGTCTGCTGCACGTCGAAGCGCCAACTCACCCTCGGCGGTCGTCGCCACGACGGGGATCTCGAGGTCCAATAGCGCTTCGAGGTGTTCCATCGGTGCGATATCTGCCTTGTTCGCCGCGATGACGATCGGCTTCGTCCTCACCCGAACCGCCTCACCGAGCGCCTCGAAGTCTGCTCGATCCCACGCACGTGGCGCCGTCGGGTAGTCCAGCTCCCGCAGCACGGTTGCGATATCTGCCTCGGTCGCACCGACCCCGGTCAACACATCGGCCAATGCCTGCTCCAGATCGAAATCAGGCGATCGGGACTGACGTTCGACCCCTTCCCAATTACGTTCAATGATGTCAGCAAGCCAATGATCGAGCTCTTCGACGATGAAGTCTACCTCATCGAGTGGATCATAGGTGCCGATCTCGACCGGTTCGCCCTCTGCATCGGTGGCACCGGCGGCATCAATGACGTTGATGATCACATCTGCGACGGTCAGTTCATCGAGGAACTGGTTTCCGAGGCCTCGACCCTCGTGTGCACCGGGGACCAAACCAGCGACATCGAGGAGTTCAACGGGGACATACCTGATTCCGTCCCGACAGTAATCGTTCCCACACCGAACTTCACGTTCGAGACACGGACAGTCCGTTCTGACGGCGGTCATCCCTCGGTTCGGATCAATCGTCGTGAACGGGTAGTTGGCCATCTCGACATCGGCCATCGTCGCGGCCGCGAAGAAGGTCGACTTGCCCGCATTCGGCTTGCCTGCCAGCGCCACCGTCACCATGGGCGACCGGAAGGGTTGGTGGCGCTATTGCCTTACGCTTCGTCGGTGTCGATCTCGACTGTCCCGCGCGCTCTGATATCACCCTCGACCTCGGTTGAGGGGTGGATGGTCAGATCGTGTCCATGGACATCACCCTTGACCTGAACCAGAGGGCCAAGTTCCACGCTCCCATGCTGTGCGTCGATGTCACCGTGGATGATCGCCCCCTCGCCGACCATGGCATCTTCCATGGCTCGAACACTGCCGTATATAGTGGTGCCAGGACCAACCTGGATACGGGTTGCCCGCAGGTTCCCATTCAATCTACAATCGGCACCGATGAAGGCCGGGGTGGTCACTTCCCACCGGTCGTCGGTGATGGTCGAACTCCGGGGGACCATCATGACTGGAGCACCATCGGTCGCGGTGGGTAGCTCCTCCTCGGCGGCCTTGGCTGCCTCCTGTAGGGCATTGATCGCTTCCTCATCACCGGTCCGCAGGACGTGTGCGACGTACGCGATAAAGAAGAGCACGAGCGGCATCGGATTGCGGATGACGATCCAGCCATTCGCCTCGAATCCCTCCTCGATTGAGACGTCATCTCCAATGTCGAGATCGCGACCGACGATGAGCTTTCCATCGACAGCCGCCCGTTCGCCGAGATAGGCATCACGTTCGACGAGGACGGATCCCTCCACTGAGGACCACATCCCAAGGCGACAATCACCAGCTGCTTCGATGTCACCATCGAGACTAACCCCCTCACCGACGAGGACGCTCTCTCCGCGGATACCGAAACCGACATCGCTCCGACCACCGACGAGCACATCCGCCTCGGTCACGATCGATCGCTCCTCTGCGGTGGTGCCCTCGGGGACGACGAGTTCATCAAGTGAAGGCCGATCGGTTGCCACAGTTGAAGGATCGGGCTCATCCATCTTAAACGCTCAAGGCCGGTATGACGAGCGTCAGACGCCGGGGTTTAGTAGATGGCTCATCTACCCCAAGCAACGATGACGTCCTTGGCGTTCGACGAGGATGGGGTCGACGTTGAGTACGAGGGGATCGATTTCCGACTCGACAAAACGCTCATCGAGGAGGCAACGGGTAAACCCTACCCAGAGGTCACCGATCACGAGGTTTTCAAACTGGTCGAACCGGACCCAACCCTCGGTGGCGAACCTCGGCAGATCAAAGATATTATCGGCTAATCTTCATCACGGCGATCGGCCGCGGTGGTGAACGACTCCGCTCGTTCGAGTCGAGCCCGGCGTTCGACCTCAGCGAGTGCTGCACGGTCCGGCTCAGCAGGATCATCGACCCTAGCGGTACCGGCGTGAACCTTCGCATGACACCACCGACAGAGGACGACCGTGATCTCAGTTCCATCGGCCTCGGCATAGGAGAGGTGGTGGCGCTCCAACAGTGCCCTTGCTGAGTCATCGTGGGCGATCAGCCGTTCCTCGAGGCCGCAACGGGCACAGCGGCGTCCATGGTCTCGGGAGGTGAACTCTTCACAGTCAGTCCAGGTACGTTCGTCCTCGATGAACGGACACCGATACTCATCTAACCGCCGTTCGGTGACGAATCGGTGGTTCACATCTGGTCGTTCGAGCGCGAGTCGACACCGGCCGTCCTGCGTGACCCAATCGCAGCGGTCGACCACGTCCAACGGGTCGTCGACACCAACCGGGGTTCCCCGAGGTGTGCGTTTCATCGCTTCAGTAATGGTTCATTGACAACGATTTTATCCGTTCCGGCCGGCGCCTCCCTATGGAGCTCTGGCACGAGTCTGGAGACGGTCAGCGCCGGCTCCTCGCCACGGAGGTACACGTCGCTGATGGGTTGCTTGCGCAGGCTCGAGGCCGTATGTTTACTCGTCGATTCCCCGAGGGATCAGCGTTGGTCTTCCCGTTCGATGGGGTCGCGAAGCGATCGATCCATATGGTTGCTGTGCCATACTCGCTCGATGTCATTTGGCTCATCGAAGAGAAGGTCGTGGCCGTCAAACAGCTCTCTCCGATGGTCGGCTTCGGGAGAGCCAGTGCTGATGCAGTCATCGAGCTTCCGGCGGGGGTAGCCGAAGAAGTTGCACCAGGCGATCGCGTTGTGACAACCGAATCCTGAGCGAGCTATCTCACTGAATCGGATGCTATCGAGCTCGAAGGAACGTTCCCCAGGTTGAACAACAGACCGTTGACGCCGAGGGTGAGATTTGAACTCACGAGTCCTTCCGGACAGTTGCTTTCGAGGCAACCGCCTTGGCCGGGCTAGGCTACCTCGGCACGGTCGAACGGTAGGTCGGGACCGGCTGTTATGGATTTCGGTTGCAAGGAGATTTTAGCAACCGCCACACTCAAAGTGTTCACCCAAGACCAATCCGTATGGACATCGACGAGGCGAGTGAAACTGTCGAAGCGGTGATTGATACCGTCGCTGAGGCGGTCATCGCCGATCGTGATTTTCTCGAGACCGTCGCCATGGGGTTGCTCGCCCGTGGCCACGTGATGCTCGAGGACGTGCCTGGGACCGGCAAGACGCTGACTGCCCGGTCCTTCGCCACCGCCCTTGGCCTCGATTTTAGCCGCATCCAGTTCACACCGGATCTCCTACCGAATGACATCACTGGGACGCACATCTACGATGAACGCACCAAGACATTCGAGTTTACAGAGGGACCGATCTTCGCCAACATCGTCCTGGCCGACGAGATCAACCGGGCACCACCGAAGACTCAGGCGGCGTTGCTTGAGGCGATGGAGGAAGGACAGGTCACTGTGGCCGGAGAGACCTTCGATCTCCCCAAACCGTTCTTCGTCATCTCGACGATGAATCCTGTCGAACAGGAAGGTGTATTCCCACTGCCTGAGGCCCAACTGGATCGATTCACCGTCAAGGCATCGCTCGGCTATCCAGACCTCGATGGTGAGGTCACCCTCTTACGGCGACGGGCCGGCCGTGATGAACAATCTCCAACGATCGCAGCGTACGATGAACACCTCGACGTCAAAGCCCTTCGGCGCGCCGCCGAGCAGGTCCATGTGGATGACGATCTGCTCGAGTACATCGCCCGGGTCGGACGTGAGACGAGGAATCGCCCGGAGGCACGCATCGGTGTCTCACCGAGAGGGACACAGCGGCTCTTCGAGGCCGCTCGAGCACGAGCGGTCATCGTCGGCCGCGATTACGTCACCCCGGATGACATCAAATGGGCAGCCCCCTCCGTTATCGGTCACCGGATCATCCTCACCGCCGACGCCCGGGTGCAGTCGGTCGATCCACTCAACATCGTGGAAGAGGTGCTCGAGAGGGTACCAGTGCCAACCGTCGAGGCCTGAAAATCGTAGTGAACCGCTCAAGCCATCGCATCAAGCGCCAAGATCGCAAAGAGCCCGGCCAGAATGGCGAGCAAAACCGCGATGACCGACCACCCGAAGGGGATGGTCGAAACAAGGGCCACGAGGACGCCAGCGATCGCTGCACCAACAAGGAGGGTCGATCCACCATGAACCAGCTCACTCCGGCCAGCAGGGGTCCGATGACCAACCTGAACACCGAGGGTCCATCCCTGCTCAAGCATATCCCAGGCGGTCACCGCGAGAATCCCTGCGGCCAAGAGTGAGGGTATCGGGGCACCTGCGATACCGGCAGCCAGCAGGGACAAGACGAGTACCAAGACCAACCCGATGATTCCGAATCGGCTGCCATGGAACCCTGTCGCCAGGATGAACAGAATCCCGGTGGCCGCGATACCTGCGGCAATCGGACTGATGATGACCAACACCGCGGTCATACCGACGGTCGCGAGTATCGCTCCGAGGATGGCCCCACGCGTTGGTCGGTCATCGAATGCCTCCGTCATCTTGACCACCGCTCGCTGAATCGCTCAATCAGGGTGGGGAGTGAATCTTCGGAATAATCCCAATCGAGCACGCGGATTCCATCGGCACGAAGCCGCTTGATCCTGAACTGTCGTTCGATATTTGCGACCAACCGGCCAGTGGTATCGTCACCACACGGATCGGGGCTCAAGATCGTAACGGGATGGCCACGTGCCTCAAATCTGGTGGCATACCGTGATGCCCCGCCATCAGCCAGTGGGGTGATAAACACCAATTGGGTCGAATCGGGGATCCGGTGATCAAGTGCCCACTCCTCAGAAGCGACCGAGACCGTCCCTTCAGCGGGACGGCCGGCGAGGCTCGGATGACGCGTGAACAACAATCGGCCGTGCTCGCGGTGGTCGGCACCCATGCCAGGTGGCAACCACAGTGAGCGAGTACCGAGCGTGGTGATCCCGACTCGATCTCCAGCATCGAGGAGACCAATGAACATCGAAGCGGCGGCTTCGATGCAGCGTTCACTGGCAGGACGCTCATCCTCGGGTCGACCGACATGAGCCGAGGGCCTGATGTCGATGACCAACATCACGGTGGCCATCTGCTCGCGTCTGAAATCCACCGTGGCCAGTTCCCCACTTCGTGCCCGTCGGTTCCAGTCGATTCGGTTGAGCGGATCACCTGGTCGGTACTCGCGTACAGCATGGAACTCGACGCCAGGACCTCCCTCGCTGGTTTCGATGCGACCGACCACTCCAGAGGCGAGCTGCCTGAGGGTGACCGGTGGGAATGGATCGTCGTCTGCATGGCCGTGGAGCTCCGAGGGGACCTCGGCTGAGAAGACCCGTTCGTAGGTACCGGCGATATCTCGGACGATGAGGGTTACCGGGTCGAAGGCATGGTACCCCCTCGTAGCCTCGATCTTGTAGTTGAAAGTTGATTCCTGGCCAGGACGAAGTGCCGTCGCCCGTCGCGGTGTCCCCTCACTGACTTCGATGCTACTCGGAACACCGTCGATCACCCGGAGATCGGTCACCGGTCGTTGCCCGATGTTCTTGATGGTGAGGGTGATAGCGACCTCGTCATCAACATCAGGGGTTGGCTCACTGAGGGTTCGGGTCACCCCAAGTTCGATCGGTTTTGGTTGTTGCAACCGATCGTAGAGCACATACCCAAGGCCAAGTGCTGAGAGTAACACCACCGATGGTTCAGCCAGTATCGTGCCAGCTCCGAGGAACAACAACGAGACGGCTGCGAGCCCCATCCATCGATTGGTTGGCTGCTCAGATACCAATTCAAGGGAATTGGTACTCAGTTGTGCTTCGGGCGCGATATCAGCGGCGGCGCTGACATCCGTCGGAACCTCAGTAGTGACCGATTGTACACTCATCCACGATCACCCTCATCGAGCCCGATGAGCGTCGCAATCTCGCTTGCCGCATGCCGACGCTGGGTCGTCCGATCTGGTGGCTGGCGGAATATCGAGGACCACCACGATCGAGTGCTGCCAAGATTCGGAGGGGGTTGCCTAGAGAAGTAGGCAGCTGCGATTGGATCATCGGTCCAGGAACCATCACGTAACTGGTTGATGGCTTCTTCCTCGGTACAGCCGTTCGCATCGGCGACAACGCCGATCACGATCGCTTCGAACCGATATTCGTCCCACCGCTGATCGAGGTCATCACCTGGGGTGATGATCGGAGGGAGATCTTCGACAACGCCGACCGATGCGAACGTGCGCTCGGTCCGCTTCGCACTGAGATATCGGATGTATCCGATGACGAGAACACCGACCCCGACGAGTGCGATGATGGCCGCTCGCATCTCGAACGGTAATCCGATCCCAAGCGAGACGACGAACGCGATAGCTGCGAGGGCGATCGCCACTAGTGAATAGAGGAATGGCCGCCTCATGATTCATCGCTGAAATGGTGTTCAATGCGACGCAGCACCTCGATGGCCTGCTCCTCTCGGTCCGTGCTGACCGGTCGGTCACCGTAACGGACGTCCTCGAATAACGCCGTTAATTCCTCGACATCCGCTGGATCCATCCCGAGCTCGATGGCCTCGGTCGCAAATTCTCCAGGGGTGCTCGTATCATGATCAGAGAGCTCAAGATGCGTCGTCATCTCCAGCCAGGCCCGGTAGATCTCATTCTCAAGGCCGGCATCATCGAACGCATCATCCTCGAGTCGCCGGGCGGTTGCGCCAGCGATTCGTCCCAGCTCATGAGTGTCAGTTGACTCGTCGATCTGTTCGGTCGATTGATCGACTGTACTTGCGACATCGTTGCGGAGAATCACCAGTCCGATAGCCAGCAATCCGATCACTGCGAGGATGACTAGGATGATGAACGGATCACTGACTGTGTCCACGGTTCCTCCAGTTGTCTGATTGAATTGCTCTAGAACTTCAACCGCCTCATCGGTGATCATCTGCGGCTCTTGTTCCTCACCTTGACACGCCCCATGGAGCGCGAGGTAGAGGATCGACGCCATCGGAACGATTCCGATGAACGCGACCGCGGTGGCGAACAGATTCGTCCTCCAGAGCATCAACCCGGTCCCGAGGATGAGCGCAGAGAGTAAGAATAGCTGAACCTCGATCTCGAAGAGGATTGGAATACATAACGCACCTCGGCTGGGCATGATCCCCAAGTAATCTTCAGCAGGCTCACCCGCATCAGGATCGTCGATGTCAGGATCCTGAACATCAGGATCTTCTATCCAATCGGTTTGGCCAGATCCCCAGCCATCTCCGGCTGCATCTGGATCGGCGATGCTCGCCGCCGCCGCTGTCAGGATGAGAATGCCCACCAACGCGACGACGATAGCAGTTCTCCTATCGATTGCCACTGATTGTCATCTAATGAAGGCGCCACCAATAGAGCTTCGACTAAGGTCAAATACTCATTTCACGGGCGTGCCCGCGTGGACGTTCTGGGATGATTCGGATCTGTCGGCGGAGGTTAGAAACTGGTCGATGCCCTCACAAGCAGGGTATTTCTGCAGGTATCGATCGTTCTTGGGGATATCCAACACCCGCCTAAATCGACCAAGTGTATCCTCAAAGCGGGACTAACCGTGCTGGCGTAGCGTCAGGATCATCGGCGAGTTCACTCGATGGTGAGGTCGTCCGATCTATCGGTCGAACGGAGGATAAACGGTCCCATGGCGAGTGTTCGCTTGGCGACGGTGGCGATGCGCAGAACATACGAAAGAAGCAGAAAGAACGGCGATAGCGTGACCGTCGCCGCTGCACAGACGAGCCATACGAGGTTGTCCACACCGAGAGTGGCACCAGTCACACCGGTCGTATCAACGTAAAGCAGCATTGACAGCGCCACCACAAGCGCTGGGACGGACGCGTACAACATCGCCCGTGAGAGATTGACCAGCTCCCACTGGAAGTAGAGGGTCTTGAAATGCTCACGAGCTGGACCGTAGTACTCCAGCATCGCCACCAGCTCGTCCAACTGGCGAGTGGTGGCGTCATTGAGGTGGTCATCGTATGTGACGAGGAGGTATCTGGCACGGTAGATCTGAGCTGAGTAGTT
>SKSH01000146.1 GCA_007118075.1 Halobacteriales archaeon | reverse complement strand
GCAAACTCCACCCATCCACTATCGAATCGGTTCGAATCTCTACCTTCTTCCTGAATGCCTGTGATTCATTCTCTGCAGGAGTATCGCTCATCGAGTCCGGAGCCGTCGGCGGGATTGTGACGAACCGAGATGTGATCGATTCTGCAGCGATATTTCTCGGAACGAACATCGGTCGGTTCCTCAACCGAGGGTTCAACCTTCATAGCAGCCTGTCGATCCTCGATTCAGAGAGCATCCATACCGATGATTATCAACTTGTCGGGGATGGCCATCAGACCTATTCCCAATCGGTATCCGTCACCAATTTATCCGAGATATCTGCCTCCGGTGATGCATTGACGGTCACGTTTCATACCTTCATGACTGATCAGTGTGGATTCGGAACACTGGTGATCCCATTCCTCGGAGATACCGATCGGTACGGATTGATATCCAACTCGACAGAATATCATCCAACCCCTCGTGAGCTGGTTGAGTATCTCTCACTCGATCAAGTTCCCGTCAGGCTCGATGGCGAACTATTTTGGTCGAATGATTTCGAACCGAGGTTCCTCGCAGAAACACTGGGATTGGACCTCCAAACCGTCGAGGAAATATTCGACTAGTTCGATCGCTGGTACCCCTTCAGCTACCGTCCGAACCGGAGGTATGAGTACGCGAAGAAGACGATGAGCGCACCGAGGACAGCACCGAATAGCCATCCGAAGGGGATCTCAAGCAGGTACAAACCACCGCCGCCGAGCACCGCACCTAGCACCATCGCTCCGATGACTATCGCCCCTTCGCGCCATTCGACATATTGAGCTGCCCGATCCGATTGTGCCATCAAGTTCAATTCGACATCCGGTCGTATAAGCATCTGGTTCGATCCTGTGTCGAGTCTGGCCACTGGTTGGAGGGACCTACTCCACCCTCGGAAATGGTTTAACTACTCCTAACCTTAGGGTGATAATAACCTCCGCCGTCGCCTGCTGGTGACGCGCTTGCTCGACATCACCATGCATCCGCCCGAAGACTCCTCGAACCGCGCACGTTGGCAGCCCATCGCGCTCGTGGCCATGCTCATCTTCGCCATCGCAGCCATCGGTATCGTTGGTATCGCGGTCGGAATGGTCCAACCGATGGATGTCTCAAGTGACCGATCGGTGACATCGACGGTCGTTGCACCAAACGGTACCATCGGAGTGAGTGTCGAGGCATCAACCGATGAGGTACAGAATCTGACCCTCAACGAGTCCTTTGACATCGATATCGCTCACATTGCGGTGATGGATTCCGGCAACGCGACGAACATCACCATTGATGACAATCGGACCTGGATCGAGGCAAATTACACCGATACAGAGACGATCTCCCTTGAGTATCGACTCACCATCGATGGCAACGTTTCCGTGGGTGAGGTACTCTCCATCGTGGGTACGCTCACCGGAGACACCTCACATCAACTCGAGACGACCGAGATCGATATCGTCGAAGATCCAGGGGTGACAGTCTGGTTCTCGGAGAAGCCAACGTCGGTTGTCGCTGGTGAGGAACTGGCGGTGAACGTGACAGTCGAGAACCTTGGCAACACCTCAACGACCGTTCCAGTCGAGCTAACCGCAGATGGTTCATCGGTGGATGCGACCGAGGTTTCGCTCGACCCGTTCGAACAGACCACGCTGACTCTCAACTGGCAGACGAACGAGACACATCTCGGAGCGGTTGAGCTCGAGCTGGCCACTCCCACCCATACCGATACCCTCTCGATCGATGTCCTCAAACCGGCGACCTTCGAGGTATCGAACCTGTCTGCACCGTCTACGGCCACCCAATTTGCCCCGTTCGATGCCACCGTCACCATCGAGAATATCGGTGATGTTGCCGGTGCCCAGACCATCACGCTCGCGCTTGAGGACGGGACCGAACTCTCGACCGTTGAACTCGCCCTCGACGGTGGGGAGGAGTTCATGGTCAGCTTCAGTGACATCGTCATCGACGAGGCAGGTATCCATACGCTCGTGGTCAATTCCGAGGACGATTCTACCGATCGTCCGATCGTCGTTGAATCGCCAGATGCTGCGGTGAGCATCCCCGATCAACTCCTCGGAGCGAACACCGAGGGTACCGCCGCGGTATTCGTCTCTGAAGTACTCGTTGAGGAGGGGTGGACGATTCATCTCGTCGATGATACCGATACCGTCATCGGTTCGGTCACCGCAGAGGAGGATCTCGATGGTGAGACATTGATGATCGATGTCAACGTGGATGAGCACCTTCCCGGATCGGTGGATGCGCTCATTACGACCGGTTCTCATCCGATCGGCGAGTCGTTCCCCGATGAGATCACACCGCTTGCAACTGATGCCGGCGTCATCTTCGAGGCGTCTGTCGATACCTCATCGCTGAACTTCGAGGATCAAACCGAGTTGGTGGTCATCGATCGAGCCAATCTGGATGGCGGTGATGCATATGATCCACCCATCCCGTACATCCTCGGCATCCATCAACTAGATGTAGATGGTGAGCTCACCCTCGTCGGTGCTACCTCTCTCTTACAAGGCACAGAGACGAACGTGTTGATCGATCTGGAGACACCGATCACCCAACCTGGTACCCATGACTTCATCGTCAAGCTGCATCAGGTGGACCTCGGCGATCGTGGCGATCCCTACGTGCACGTCGCCGGCGATGAGATCGTCCCCTACCGCAGCGGCCTCTCGGTGACGGTCTTCGAGACCCCAACGTTCACCATCACCAATGCATCGGCGCCATCCTCGGTCCATGTGGGTGATTCGATTGATGTCGAGGTCACCATCAGCAACGTCGGTGACGTCGGTGGAACCGAGTCCGTCTGGGTCGAGTTCAACGGGCATATCGCACTCAGTGAGGTGGCGCTCGAACCTGGACAGAACGACACGGTCACCGTGTCGATTCCGACCTCGCGTGCAGATATCGGCTCACAGACGATCGATATCGATGTTGGTGACTCGAGCGAACGGCTCCATATCACCATCGAGCAGGCACCAGAATCACCGGCGACGACGAGTCCCGTCTACGGGATGACGATCACCGCAGCACTGCTCGGTGGCTTTGGGATGCTCATCGCGTTGTTCTGGTTCTCGCGACGGCGTGAGATGCTCACTTCGACCGGGTGAATGACTCGACCGAGGTCGCAGCTGGTAGTCCCTCGATAAAACTGGTGATGATTGCCCCCTCCGCACGATGAAGTATCTCGCTTGCGGTCGATTTGGCGATATCGAATTCGTCCGCAAGATCGGTGAGTGTACATCTTCGCGGCGATTCGTAGTACCCTCGATCGACGGCGGCGGTCATGAGTTCGCGTTGTCTCGGAGAGAGCATTCCACTTGGATCGGTGTATTCCTGGACATAGATGACCTCGAAGTCGAGACCGAACTGTTCGAAATGTTCACCGAGACGACCGAGTCGCTCTCGGGTACCGGTCACCTCGATCGTGGCGACACCATCTTCGATCCGAACGGGCATCTCGATCGCCGTCCCAGCCGCCTGCGAGGAGAAGAGGATGAGTGGATGATCGGCGGTGAACTCGATCGTCGCCTCGGTATCAGTCCGGCTGACCACCTCGAACTCGAGGATCGAGGGGGTCTCCTCGATGATCGCCAGTGCCGAATCGATATCTGGTGATGAGACGAGTGCGAGCCCAAATCCAGTATCATCTCTAGCGACATGCGCCAGTGCGGTGACGACCGTGTCAGGGAGCTCTCTGGTGACCCTGCCCGGCCAGGCTTTCTCCGGAAGCGTAATCGCGAGTTTCGCCGTGGTCATGGTGGAGTTGGGGGAGCCGATGGTTCAGTGATGGTGCTCGATATCATCGGTTGATTGGAGCTGCACGTATAAAGCGGACCGTGCGACTCCCAGATCATGGGGGTGTGACGGGCTCCTCTGCCGATTCGACATCCAGCCGTTCGCTGTTCGCTGCACTCACCCGATCGGCTATCGTATCGACGAGTTCGTCGATCAGCGTGTAACACGGGTTCTCAAGGTCCCACGGGATTGGCTCGGTGGCGGTACCGATCGCCGGATGGATCGGGAGCGATCCGATCGCTTCGATATCATACTGCTCAGTGACCTCATCAAGCGCCGCATCGCCGAATGGCTGGTGGTCCTCCTCACAGTGTGGACACGTCACCGAACGCATGTTCTCGACGATACCGAGGACCGGCACATCATGTCGATCGAGCATGCCGAGAGCCTTCTTGGTGTCATCACGGGCCATCGGATGAGGCGTCGTCACGACGACCGCTCCACTGAGACGGAGGGATTGAAGCACGTCGAGTGAGCCATCGCCGGTACCCGGTGGGAGGTCGATAATGAGGTAATCCAACGGCCCCCAGGCCACCTCATCGATGAACTTGGTCCGGATGTCATTGAGCATTGGACCACGGAGGATGACCGGGTCGTCCTGCTCTCGAAGCAACATCCCCATGCTGATGACCGAGATACCCTCGACCATCGGCGGGACAATCCGATCGTCGGGTGTAAGGTCAGGGTCGGATTCGACCGGTAGTGCCCGAGGGACATTCGGCCCGTGCACATCCGCATCGAGTAGCCCAACCCTGGCACCCCGCTCGGCCAATCCGGCGGCGAGGTTGACCGCAACGGTGGTCTTTCCGACCCCGCCTTTGCCGGCAGCGATCGCGATCACATTACGGACCTCAGCAAGCGGTTCGTCCGGCATTGGATCGATTCCAGCGTTGATCGAGACCTCGAGGTTGAGGTGTTCTCCGGCCGAGACGACTGCCTCTCCGATGGCCTGCTCAGCTGGTGCGAACGGGGCGTTCATCGCGAGCTCGACCACGGCGTGGTGCATGTCGATGTCGATATCGGTGACCAGTCCAAGCGAGATGATATCCTCTCCGAGCACTGGATGCTCGATATCGGTGAGTGCGGTTCGAAGCGAGTCGATGGTGTTGCGTGTCATGATTGTGGGTTCAGGGTCAGAAGAACGCGAACTTGATCGCCATCGAGAGGACGAACAGGCCCGCCCAGAGTGCGACGGTCAACCCGACGAAGTAACCGATGCCGATCCCGGTCACCTTCAGATCGCGTGGCTTGCCGAGGAACCAACCAAGAAACACGGCATACACCGGGATGAAGACGATGCCGAAGATGAGCCAGGTCCCCGGTTCGATGCTCAGCGGGAGCAGTTCGAGGCTCATGATTCCACCTCCCCCTCGATCGCATGCAGTTCAACGACGGGGATCACCTTTGCGACGATGAGGAAGAAGATGACCACCATGGCAAGTGAGCCGGCGACTGCAGAGAGCTCGACCCAACTCGGCGTGTACTCTCCTGGCACCGACGCGTAGAGGCCGAACGAGGGGTACATGAGCCCCTCGACGACGAAGAACGTCTTCTCGATGAGTGTCGCGGTCACAACGAGTATCCCAGCGGCGACGGTCCCATAGAGGCTGAACACGTGTGGCTGGAGTGCCTGTGCCGCGAGGTAGGCCAGTGCGAGGATGACCCCGAAGATGGCCACCCAGTAGATTGGGTCGTTGAGTTTGGCGGCCGTCGCCTGATCGACGTCGATCGGAGCGGCGAAGACGCCGGTGATGACCTGCTGGAGCTGGAGCCAGAGGAACAACATCGCGAAGAGGCCGAGCCAGAGGCCGAGACCGCGGAAGACATCATCAGTGATGATGTGCTCCCATCCGTACGCCTTGCGGAATGCCAGTGCGAGCACCAACACCGATCCGATTGCGGAGGTCAGAGCGATCGTGAGGAACTGCGGCCCCTGCACCGCACCGTACCACCCGGGCATCGATGGCAGGAGGGCGAAGAGCCACGGGATGACCCCGCCGTGGAGCAACAATGGCGCGAGGATGATGATGCCAAGGGCGAGCCACCACACCAGCCGCTGGCTGACGCGGTCCTCGGATTCGGTGTAGCCCACCGTCAACAGCGTGTAGACCGGATCGAGGCGGTCAGGGAGCTGCCCTCGCAGCTGATGGATATCGTGCCGTAATGTCAACAGGAGATAGGTCCCGGTCAACACGAAGTACAGCGTGATGACGGTGACGTCCCATACCAATGGAGAGGTATGCACGGTCTCCGGATAGGCGGCGATGATGCTCGTGACGACGCGATCGGGCCGGCCGAGGTGGATGACGATGAACAGCCCGGCCATGCTGAGTGCGCCGATGGTGAGTAGCTCTGCCAGACGCGCCACCGGTGTGTAGCGCTCCATCTTGAACAGCCGCACCGCGGCAGAGAGGATGATCCCCCCGTGTGCGATGCCGACCCACCAGACGAAGCCACCGACGTAGATGCCCCAGGTGACACCACCGCCGGATCCCCAATCTGCCAGCCCCGTCACGATCAAGCCGTGGCGAAGTTGCAGCGAGTACGCGTAGACGAATACCAGGGTGACGACCAGCGCCGCAACGAAGAGCAACCAGTACTGCTTCGTGGTGGTGTGCAACGGTCGGAGCAGATCAGCTCGACTGACCTCAGTGCTCATTCGTCATCACCTCCCTCGGCGTAGACCCATGGACGCTGATCGGCGTCGGCCCCATCGTCGAGCACGTCCTTGCGTCGGTCGACCGATCCCTGTGCCTCATAGGAGACCGGGCCGTCGACCTGTTCTGCGTTCGGGCCGGGTTGGTTACCGACGTAGATGACGTTCGGTTCGGTCCCCATGTGCTCGAGCAGACGGAACGTCGAGATGTCCTGCTCCTTCGTCGAGGTCTGCATGAAGTCGTCTGCGGTCGTGTCATGTCCTGGCCGGCGACCGGTCTCTTGCTCGCGTCGCTGGCGGAGATACCGGTTCGGCCGGCTATCTGGATCGTTGAGATCTCCGAAGTGGATGGCGCGCATGCCCATCTCGTCGCACATATCCATACAGGCGACGGTGCCGACCTTGTCCTCGCCGAGGAGACCATCCTGACGGGTGGGGCACATCGTGCACTTGCCCATCGTTCCCTTCGGCGGTCGGCTATCGACCCAGCGGTCGCGGCCATCATGCGTGTGGTTCGGATCGAGCTCCTCTTGGGGAACCGCTGGTTCGCCCCACTGGAAGTAGTTGACCCCGTATGGACAGGCGACCTGACAGTACCGACAGCCGATACAGATGTCGTAGTCAGTGAGCACGAGGCCGTCGTCACGGGTATGACGGGCGGTCACCGGACAGACCTTCTCACACGGAGCGTTCGAACAGTGCATGCACGGACGCACGAGGTAGTCCTCGCCGGAGGAGCGAGAGTCGTCCTCATAGCGCATGACATACATCCAGTTGGCCCCGCGTTCCCAATGGTTCTCCTCACGACATGCCTTGACACAGCCAAGACAGCCATCACAGCGATCCAGATCGATGACCATCCCCCACCGAGTTCCATCTTGGTTGGGGTTGTCACCGCTGGCCATCGATTGACCGTCCTGTCTGGCTTGCTCGGCGGTTCCCCAGGCACCGATCGCGAGGGCTCCTGCGGCTGCCCCGCCGACTTTCATCACGTCACGGCGAGAGTGCTCACCGGACTCGAGCCGTTCGAAGAAGCCCGTTGGGTCGGTGTGTTCCGCTTCGAACGCCGCAGCGATGGTCTCAAGCGGTCGCTCATCGACGCCGAACTCATCGACGATGGCCTCGTGGTACCTGTCGTGGAACACCTCTTCGGAGAGCTCACCGGCAACGAGTCGTTGGGCATCGCGGGCAAGCTCCATCCCGAGCTCGGTATCGTAGTCGGTCTCCTCGAGCAGTTCGCGCAGCTCGTCCTCGTCATACGGTGAGACTGGAACTCCTGGTTTTCGATCACTCATTGGTCTACCTCCATGGTCCGGTTCGTAGGTGGAACGTTCGCGCCGCAGCCGAGGTCCATCCGCCCGGCCTCCGGGTCGAACCCAGCAACGGATGCGAGTGGCGCAGTGGGAACCTCCTGGTACACCGCAGGTTCGACCGAGTACCTCGCCAGGTCAGCCTCGACGAGGGCACCCAATGCATCCGCAAGGGTACGGTATGTCGGTTCTTCGACCACGTCGAGGATGTCCAAGACGAGACGGGCCACCCAGCGTCCGAGATGGTCTTCGAGGAAGGTTGCCGTCGCATCGGTAACGATCTCGACACTCTCCTCATCTGCGGCCTCGAGGTACTGTGCCCGGCGAAGGGCGAGAAAGCCCAAGTACTCAAGCTGTGTCGAGAGTGCATCGACGCGATCGCGGGACTCCGCTTGTGTGGACAAGCCGAAGGCTCGATAGAACCCAGCTATATCGGCCATGATGTCGGTATTCGTCAAGAGAGAACCTGGTGCATACCCGACCTCATAGAGTGGGATCCCGGAGTCAGCCTCGAGACCGAACACCCTGGCGTAGGTCTTTCTGAGGGTGACTGGATCGATCTCCATATCCTCGAGAGCGGTCCCTGTGGCGACGAGATCGTCTGCTCCGATGGTGTCACCAATGCTCTGTAGCACCCCAGCGAGTTCACCGCATTCAAGCACCTCG
The DNA here is from genome assembly GCA_007118075.1 of Halobacteriales archaeon. Taxonomy (GTDB): domain Archaea; phylum Halobacteriota; class Halobacteria; order Halobacteriales; family SKSH01; genus CAZXER01. The sequence continues at coordinate 5,326 of SKSH01000146.1, read as the reverse complement.
AATAGCTCGTCGTCCGGTCGGTCGAATGCGAGGGCGAGACCAGTGTACGCCTGTGCTCTGAGTCCGTCTGTGGTGATGTCGTCCATCTCGATCACCTCAGGTGACATCCAACCGGTACACGTTATGCTGGCCATCGAAGTTCGGACGGGTCGCTCGAGGTTCGGCCATCGGGACCTTCGCCACGGTGCGTCCGTTTGCATCGTAGCCGATCGCCTCGTCTTCGTTGACCTCGAACTGCTCGATGATGTACTCGGTCGACCCGATGAGATGTAACAGGCCGCGCATCTTGCGGTAGTCACCACCTTCGCCATCCCTGGCACGTTGGTAGGCATCTTTCGCCTCTGCCACACCCGGGCCGAACATCTGAAAGAGATACTCATCAGGGACGTTGATCGGTGGGATGTAGTAGACGTGGGGCTGGAGTCCGAGCTGTGGGTAAAGCGGCTTTGCGACACCCATCTCGTGGACGAGGAAGTCGACTGGGTTGTTCGGGTCGGCCTGTTCGGGCTCGTTGATCCAGCCATGGAGACGTATCTTCCCGAGACAGTTCTCGAAACATTGGGGGACAAGCCCCTCCTCGATCTTCGGGAAGCAGCCGATGCACTTCTGTGAGTTCCCTTCGGCTGGGTTGTAGATCGACTTCATGTACGGACAGGCCTTGACACACTGCAGCTGGGAGCGACAGGCATCCTCGTTGATGAGGACGATGCCATCACGACGTTTGGTGATGGCCTGGACCGGACAAGAGCCGACACAGGCGGCGTATGTGCAATGGTTGCAGATACGGGGTAAGTAGAAGAACCACATCGGGTGGGTCTCATCGGTGATGTAGGTGTCCGTCTCGATCCCCTCACCGGCTGGTTCGTCCTCGCCGAGATTCGGCTACGCCCAGTCCTGGTCGTCGGGGATGTATCCCTCGATGGGCTCTCCACCGACCTCAGAGGCGCTCAGGTCGTCCCAATCGACGCCCTTCGCCTCGAAGATGGTGTCTCCCTCGTAGACGCCATCAGAGCCCCATTCGGCAACTCCGAGCCGGTCGAGGATCTCGACGTCCCAGCCGATCGGGTGTGACCCGTACGGCTTGGTCTCGACGTTGTTCCAGAACATGTGCTCTTGGCCCTCACCGTGGGTCCAGGTTGTCTTACAGGCCAGTGTACATGTCTGACAAGCGATACATTTGTTGATGTCGAATACGGCCGCCCATTGCCGTTCAGGGGTGGTCGGCGTGGTGGGATATTCCATTTCGCGGCCGATCTGCCAGTTGTAGACGGTTGTCATATCATGATCACCTCCGATCAGTCAGCCTCCTCTGCATACTCGCCACTGAGGTAGCGATTCATCCGGTCGTCCTCGGTACCGGGTCGTAGGCCGAGTTCGGCTGGGCGCCAGTCGCCCTCGCCATCCTCTCCGGCATCCTCGGCATGTTCGATCCTCACGAACGATTCCTTGGGAGCCCCGTTGGCACAGTGGATGTCAGGCGCGAATCCCTCGCCGACGTTCTGACCTCCGTATTCCTTCCGTGCAAGCGTATCAGTCAACAGTGTCCGTCGGAACCACGACCTGGTTGCACTCTGGTGGCCACCATAGCGGTACAGTGACTGATAGTTGGTGTCCTCGTTACGGGCGAGGCCGTCCTCACGTTCCTCGTGTGCCTCGACGGTACCGTGTGATGCCTCGTTGAGGTTGAACCAACTCCGGGTCACTCCTCGTGGCATCGCTGGCTGGAATCGAACCCGCATCATCGCACGCGCGACATGGTAGTCCTCAGGGTCATCCTGCCATCCCCGGAACGGACGATCTTCCGGGTCTGCATCGACGTAGACGTAATCCCCATCGGCGAGCCCTTCAGCGCGGGCATCCTCTGGGTTCATCTCGATGTAGCCCTCGCCGACGTAGGGCTTGCGCTTGTCCTCACGCTTCATGTCGCCGAATGGCCCCCACCAGACGGCCACGTTGGGGAGTGAGTTGGCGAACGTATGTGCGCCGTGACGGTACTTCGGCGTCATGTAGATGTAGTCATACCCGTCCTCCAGCTCACGAAGCGGATGTTCGGTCTCGATGAGTTCATCCGGCGACATGACCACGTTGCGGATCTGTCTGGTATCGGCGTCACGCATGTCCAGATCCCAGCCTCGGTCCTCAGGCGTCTCTGGATCGATCAACGGATGACCGGCGGCATCGACGATCGCGCTGGGTTCATATGGCGTCCCGTCGACGGGCTCTCGATGTAGCGGGATGTGCTCACCCGCCTCGGCGAACTCAGGTTCCTCGCGATAGAACTCGAGCCGTCCGGTCTTCGTGTACCAGGGGTGGCTCTCCTGTGATTGTCGGCTCCCGATAAACTTCGGGTACGTGCGCGTCATAATGAGGGCGGGAATGCCCGCTTCGGCATCCTCGATGAGCTCCTCGATGTCGTAGCCCTTCACCGTGTTCGAGTGATCGATGACCCGTTGAAGATACGGTTTGGCCCGGTGATTGCCTTCGTCGATGAAGGTCCAGTAGCGATCGAAGCGCTTGTCGCCAAGTTTCTTAGCGAGCTTGCTTGAGACCCCCTGATAGATCTGCGCGTCGTTAGCGGTGTTGTAGATGCGGCCGATCTTCGTCAGCGGCATCGCCATGACGAATGGGTTCGTCACACTCGCGGTGATGTCGTGTAGGTGGTGTTCTGCCCAAGAATCGCACGGGAAGACGATGTCTGAATACTCACACGTCTTCGTCCACCACCACTCGTTGGTGAACAATGCCTCGATCTTGCCGGTTCGAAGCAGGTTCTCGATGATGTCGAACGAGCCCTTGGCATTGCCAAGGATGGAGTTCGATCCCGCGGTCCACAGAAACTTCGTCGGCGTGGGCATCTGCGAGTCACCCATGTAATATTCGCCCTCGATCTTGAGCGGGCGATCACCGTGGGCGTACCAATGGGCCGACTGCATCGTGTAGCGTGAGTCCTCCCGTGCCGGTTCGTCCGGATCGAGTTCGATATCGAATGGTGACTCGGATGTCCACTGTGTATTGCCGTTGAAGTAGGCACCACGATAGTTGCCGGCGTACGACCCGATGTTGCCTCCGTGGCGCCCGATGTTCCGGGTGAGTGAACAGAGCAAGAAGGCGGTTCGATCCTTCTGGTCCTGGTTGTTGTAGTGATTTGGGCCCATCCCGGTGATGAGCAATGTCTTCCCATCGTTGTCGGCCATGTCGTGGGCCAAATCGATGACGGCCTGCGGGTCGGTCCCGGTGACCGTCGCAGCCGCATCCGGTGTCCATGTGTCGAGTAGGTGCTGTTTGATGAGATCGAACACCGGGCGCACCTCGACTGCATCACCACCGACTGTCTCGACGGTGAAGGTACCCTCGAGCGCTGCATCGATGTCGAAGTCGTCCCCGACCTCATCGCGAGTGACGCCTACGAACTCGTCATCATCGCGATCGTAGACGACAAAGTCGCCCCACTCATCGCGCATCGATTCATCGATCACGACCTCCCAGACATCTGTTGCCGAAGAGAGGGGTCGATCCTCTGGCTCGACGACCCTCGTCTTCTCAAGTTCGGGTGCGTCCCAATCATCGATCACCTCGTGGGCTCTGAGCAGTTCGCCTGTGTCCATCCTGACGAGCATCGGTAGATCGGTGTTGCGGCGAACGAACTCCTCGTCGTACAGCCCCTCGTCGACGATGACACTCGCCGCACCGAGAAAGAGCGCAGAGTCGGTGCCTGGCCTGACGATGATGAGATCATCACACTTCGTCGCGGTGGCGTTATAGTCGGTGAAGACACCGGTTACCGTGGTTCCCTTCAGGCGTGCCTCGGTGAGCCAGTGGGAATCTGCCATCTTCGTACACAGCCAGTTCATCCCGGCGATGACGACGTGATCAGCATACTCCACGTTCGCCAGGTCGAAGTCGATGGTCTGTTGACCGGTGACCATCGTATGCCCTGGTGGCAGGTCGGTGTGCCATGAGTAGTTATCAAGGCCGACTGACCCGATGGCATCGTCCTCATCGACATCACGGATGTGGTGATCGACGAGCGCCATCTGATTGGTGAAGCGGTACATGCCGAACAGACGGATCATCCCCAAAAGGGGCATACCGCCTCTGAACTTCATCGACTGTACACCGGCTCCGCCGGTCTCCTCGATGAGTGCCTCATCGTAGCCCTGCGCCTCGAGGGCAGCCATCCCGTCATCACCGGAATACTGCTCGGCGATCTCGAGGATGGTTTCAGCGGCGAGGTCGTATGCCTGATCGAAGCTGACCTCCACCCAGCCGTCCTCACCGCGGCGAGCGTACTCCTCGGGCATGGACCCGTCGTCATCCCGTGGGAAGCCATCCTCGACCCACTCGAGGAATCCCTCGCGAACCATCGGTGCCTTGACTCGTTGTTCGCCGTAGAATCGCTCGATCATCGCGAGACCCTTCTGACAAACGCGTGGATCCCATCGCTCGGTCGCTTCGTTACCGTAGATATCCGTTGCCTTCCCGTAGTTCATCGATGGACCGAGACGGGTGATGACACCGTTCTTGACGCTCGCCTCGAGGTAGCAGTTGTGCGTATCGTTCGGCGTGCACGTCAGCATGTACTGTTCGTCGGGATCCCAGATATCTCGATATTCATTGTCCCAGTCGCGAGGCGGTCGGACGTCCTGGGGTGGCAATCGGTGCGGATCTCGTTCATCAGCGAGGCGTCGCCAGCCAAAGACACCCGCGGCGAGCCCTCCGGTCACCGCGGCAGTTGTCCCGAGAACAGCCCGCCGAGATAACTTGGTGTCGCTAACACCTTCCTCAGCCATCGTCGTCACCTCCAAGTCGCTGCCGACAGCATCGTCGCATTGGCAACTGCACCGGTCGGTGGTCGTGGTTCCACATCACGAAGGAGGGCTGAACATGTTAGGGAAAAAGAGGCGCAGCAGATTCCAACCCGGTGAGAATGGGTGGCGAACATGTACGGCCCTCACGACTTATAAGCCGTGATTGAGTCGGAATCGACCGGCAGATCCGAACGAACATGTGCGGAAACTCCACCCGCTTAGCTTGCGTGCGCGACTGGCCTTAGGAGGGGTCCCACGTCAGTGTCGACCACCTCGACCACCCCATCACCAAATGTGGTTGACAGATGACGCTGTATCCGTTCGTCATCGACGAGTAGTGCCGGTGGGGACGTTGGGGCGTCAGCGATCTCTAGTTCGGCCTGTTGGCAGGCGAGGTCGAATGGCATCCCACGTAGGTCGAGTGCGCCGTCGGTAGGTTCATCGGTGGGGGCAATTGTCGCCTCGGAGATCGATACCAGTTCATCGAGTGCATCGCGAGTAGACCCATCAAGCGCATC
>SKSH01000162.1 GCA_007118075.1 Halobacteriales archaeon | reverse complement strand
GGTCAAGTCGATCTTCGGACGAATTCGTACACAATCACGGAGTATGGCTTAGAACAGTTGAAAGAACGAAGACGATGGGAGAACAAGCATGTCGATTTTGCTGATCTTTGAATTTGGATCAATGATAGCAGCTCATCCTCATCCTATTCCCCTGTTATCGCCGCGTTAATCAAGTGTAGAGGGTGGTTCACCCTTGATGATGGACCTTCGAACGATACCACAGCTCCTCAATCTGAGCGGAGTGAACTGACATGATCTCACGAAATCGCATGCTCAAATATCTCCCAACCGACATAATCCTCATCGGAGGACTAAGCACGATAGCCCCTCTCCTCTATCACGTCTCACCCGGGACGAATGTTCGTGTAGTCTTTGCGGCGTTCGTGCTCTTTTTCGCACCGGGGTACATGGCAATGTGTATCCTCTTCCCTCGAGAGCGAGGAGATGAGTTGAACACGACACCGGCACCCATCGGCTTCAGTCGGTCACCGATCGGCCTCACCCAACGACTGGCTTCATCCATCGGCTTGAGTATCATAGCGTTACCGTTATTTGGAGTAGTAATATGGGGAATCGGTCTCGATATCATCCGATTTGGTTCAATCTTGATTACTGGATTCATCCTTCTGCTTGCACTCGGCGCTGTAATCGTCCGGTATCGAACCCCTGCGCCGGTTCGCTACAATCCCAATCCGTTTTCGACAGTATCAACAGTTCGTTCAGATATCCAACGTAGACCGGCTCCTGAACGTCTCCTAGTGGTTGTGTTGCTGTTGGCAATTGTACTGGCAGTTGGTACCCTTGCAGTAGGCTTTACATTGCCTCAGGCAGGAGAATCTTTCACTGAGTTCGGTGTCGGGACAACTGACGATGAGGGTGATTTCGTCTTCTCTGGATATTCAACCGAGCTAATACCTGGAGAAGAGGAATCTTACCGGCTACTCATCGGAAATTATGAAGGAGAATCCACGGAGTATATGGTCGTCATCGAACTTCAACGAATGGAAGATGGTTCCATAGTAGAGCGTGAGGAGCTCGATTCGGTGCATGTTTCGGTCGATGAGGGGGAACAGCATGTCCTGACCCGAACAATCCGACCGAACCTCCAAGGTGATGATGTCAGGTTGGCATTCCAGCTCTACATCGATAGTGATGAGAGTGAATATCTGGATCGATCACCCGATCGGACGCTCCATCTCCAGGTGGATGTGTCCGATATATTCTGAGTACTGAGCGGCTATCAGGCATCAGCCGCGAGAACAAAGAAAGTCCTGACCGTTTGTTTCGTGTATTTTCCAAAGAGTTGCTACTCCGATAGCCAAGCCGGTGGCCGTTAGGCGCCACTATTAGGTGCTGCCATCCAGCCAGTTGGCGCTGTATAACAAAGGCGGAATCTCCAGTGGTATCCTTCGATTGCCAATGAATACACACGTTTCGACGATTCTCAGGCGGACTCGGAGGATTAGATCATGCCCGAGATGATCGAGGTACGTATCGGGGAGCGAGGGCAAATCGATGAGGACTCCATCGTCGGATATGCCTATAACTCGTTCAACAAACCAACAATCATCGGTGACGATGCGACCATTCGTGCGGGTACGATCATCTATGCAGCGACTGATATCGGTGATCGGCTGACAACCGGACATCGAGCAGTTATTCGTGAGCATTCGAAGCTAGGGGAGAATGTGCTTGTGGGGACCTCGGTCACCATCGATGGGCACACGCAGATCGGATCGAACGTGAGCATCCAGACGGGGGCATATATCCCAGCGAATACCACGATAGGAGACCACGTATTCCTAGGACCACATGCGGTATTGACGAACGATCGATACCCGGTCCGAAGCCAATACGATGAGCAACTGCGTGGTCCGACCATCGAAGATCGGGTCACCATCGGAGCGAATGCGACCATACTGCCTGGCATAACCATCGGAGAGGGTGCCTTCATCGCAGCTGGTGCGATCGTCACCGAAGATGTTCCAGCATACAATCTGGCGATGGGTGCACCTGCGGATCATCAGGAACTCCCAGCAGAGATCGCTCGTGGGAATGTGATCACATGATTCCAACCGCCAAGCCGATGCTCGGTCGAGAATGTATCGAACGTATCGAGGACGTCATCGAGACTGGCCAGTTAGCCGACGGTCCTGAGGTACGCAGGTTCGAAGAAGAGTTTGCGGCGTACTGTGGGACCAACCATGGGGTCGCGACAAGCAATGGAACCACCGCATTACACGCGGCGCTGATCGGGCTTGAGATTGGTGTTGGTGATCGAGTACTGACCAGTCCGTTCTCCTTCGTTGCCTCAGCGAATGCACCACGATTGGCTGGTGCCGAGGTTGATTTTGTTGATATCGACCCTGAGACGTATACGATTGATCCAGGGAAGCTCGAAGAACGACTCAAGAATGGTGAGCAGATCGACGCTGTGATCGCGGTACATCTCTACGGATTGCCTGCAGACCTAGGTAGGCTCAGCGAACTTGCTGATGAATATGGATTCGCCCTGATTGAAGACGCTGCCCAGGCACACGGTGCCACATTCGACAGCCAACGGGTCGGTTCATTCGGCGATGCTGGCTGCTTCTCGTTCTATCCCACGAAGAATATGACCACCGGTGAGGGCGGGATGATCACCACAGATAGATATGACGTCGCAAGACGGGCCTCACGATTCATCGATCATGGTCGAGATGATGAACAACGTCACACGTCCCTCGGCCACAACTTCCGGATGACAAGTATCGCAGCAGCGATTGGCCAAACACAGCTAGAACGACTCCCCGAGTTTATTGCCATCCGACAGGAAAATGCAGATCGTCTCACCAAGGGACTCGAGGAGGTACCAATCAAGACACCAAAGGTACCAGCCGATCGGACCCACGTATATAATCAGTATACGATCGAGTTCTCGAACCGTGAATATCTACGTGACCGGTTACAGGATAACGGGATTGCATCTGCGGTCTACTATCCACAGCCCATCCATCAGCTTCCGGCATTCGAACAGTACGAAGTAAATGCACCGGTTGCTGAACGAGTATGTGACAAGGTATTGTCACTCCCAGTTCACCCCAGTGTCACTGGGGAGATGATCGACTGGATCATCCAGAATATCGACTCTCAGGTGAGGGCACCAGCATGAGTCTAGAACAGATTGAAATGGCCGATAGGAACGTGTCGACGGACACGACACAGGTCGGTGTTATCGGTGTTGGGAACATGGGGGAACATCATGCCCGCGTCTTCCAACAATTGCCCGGTTCTGAACTGATCGGAGTAGTTGATGCGAACCAAAGTAGGGCCGAAGAGATCGCCAGTACATATGAAACGGTGGCGATGTCAGCAGATGATCTCTTAGAAAATGCCGACGCGGTTTCCGTTGCGGTCCCAACCAAACACCACGACTCACTCGTTCGCGCGTGTATCGATAACGGCGTCGACGTACTCGTCGAGAAACCCTTCGTTGTAGATCCGGCTGTCGGCCATCAGTTGGCACGGCATGCAAGAGAATCCGGGGTTATCATCCAAGTTGGCCATATCGAGCGGTTCAATCCGGCAGTGCAGGCTCTGTTGGATATCGTCACAGAATTCGAGGTATATGCCGTATCAGCTCGCCGTCTTGGACCACCGGTGGATCGACCGATCTCGGATGGAGTTATCATGGATTTGATGATCCACGATTTAGATATAGTCCTCGAGGTTTCGGGTGATATACCTGCGTCCATCAACGCATCGAAACGCCGAGATGGACAGTACGCATCCGCACACCTCACCTTCGATACTGACATCGTCTGTACACTAACAGCGAGCCGGGTCACCCAACGTCGAATCAGGGAGATCGACATTACAACAGCTGATCGTCAGATCGTCGTTGACTACCTGGATCAATCCATACACACCTACCGGCGTTCACAGCCCGAATATCCCGGCGGTGAAAGTCCTCTCCGATATCGTAACG
>SKSH01000184.1 GCA_007118075.1 Halobacteriales archaeon | reverse complement strand
TGTCCAGCTAAGCCACCCGGGCGCGCATTGTGTGTATCCTGAAGCGGGCCAAAAACCTGTTCATCCGTCCGCGGGCTTTATGTCTCGCGCGGAGCAATCTGATGACCATGTCGTTGCCGGGTGGTGTGAGCGTGCTGGTCGACGAAGACGAGTTGATTGATCGGGTGGTCCTCGACGATCACCGGAGCCTCTTCGTGACGCCATCGAAGGCGATCACTCACCGAGAGCGCTCCCTGTTGACTGAGGAATCGGTCGAGTCGTACCCCACGGACGTCGATCGCCTGTCGCTGGAGGAGGGGAAACGACAGGTGACCGTCACCTTCGAGTACCACGATGGATCGACCCGAGAGCTACAACTCCCAATGAGGACCATGGCCGCGGCGCTCAAGGCACTCCTTGCGAGCGTCATCAGGGCGACTGACGTTATCGTTGAGGGCGAAGCAATCGTCGAACTCTATCGCTTCAATGAACTCACCGTCATCGTAACCGACAAACGGCTCCTCAAACACGTCGGTCAGGCACTTTGGGCTGATTCATATGATGCCATCGACTTCGATATCATCCGGAATATCATGACCGAAACGGGGCAGGTCAGCACCGGTGTCAACATCGAGACCACAGACGGTGGCGAACGGCTCAAGATCCCACACGAAACCGCCGATCGGTTCGTCTCTCGGCTCGAGGAGGCCGTCCTCTCCTACCACGATGTCGTCGATCTTGGGGTCCTTCGTGGTGATCCAGAAGCTGGAAAACCCGCTCCAGAACCAGATCTCGACCGCCTGAGACCGCTCCAGGTGAATGATCCATATGAGGCCGATGATCCTAGCCGAAAGATTGGAAAAATAGGCGAGGAACCGACGGGACTGCTTGAGGACACTGAAAAAGAGCGGACTGACCATCTCGAGACATTGCATGAGCTCCGACGGGATATCACACAGCAACGCAAACAACTCGATGACTACGAGAAGCGACTTGAGCAACTCGAGAACGAGCTCATCGACGATCAGTGATCCGGTCGATACAGGTCGATCCATAGGGGCCGATCTCTGTCTCTCCTACACGGAGGAAATGCCCAGTGGTCACCTGCCGGCTGCACCGACGACAGCTGAACTCTCCTAACCGCTTGATGATCCGGCCAGTTCGAAAGCCAGTTGCTGCCTGAGAGCCGGTGGTCACCCTCGCCTCTTCTCGCTCGATCACCCCCTGTTGTTCTGCCTGCTCGAGCACCCGTCTGATGTCATCTGGCCCGTCGAGAACACCCTCAAGGGCGTCGACCAAATCGGCGACGCTTGGTTCCATCGGGGCGATTGCTGCGACGACCTCAAGACCCCGTTGGAGTGATGGATCATCGACCATACGGCATCAATAGAACGGGTCTGAGCAGTCGAAGCAGACCCCATGAGCGGGACAGATGTACTTGCAATGACGCTCGTAGAGCTGACGCTCACAGATTGGACAGCGCGGGCCCGACCGCTCAGCACTCCGACCAGCCACAGACATCACATGTCTTGCACCCCTCGGTGTAGTAGAGCGAGAACGACCCACAGTCCGGGCATTCCGGGCTCTCGCCCTGTGAGATGATATCCTGGTTATCATCGCTCGACGATTTCACCGTCGTCTCTGCCTCTGCCGTCGCCTGTTCGAGGGTCGGTTGCTCGGGATACGGCCGATCGATCTCATTGTTGAGGTATCGGCGCATCCCGGTCCCGATGGCATCGGGTATCGAGTTGATCTGTTCGCCCTTGTCCCAGGCCACCTTGGGACTGCGGATCCCTTGAAGCTCGCCGGCGATCTCGTGTGGATCGACCCCCGCCCGGAGCGCCGTCGAGATGATCTTCGCGAGTGCCTCGGTGAACGAGGCGGTGAAACCACCGGAGTTGCCGATGGTCGCGAACAGCTCGAACGGACGGCCATCCTCGTCCTCGTTGATGTTGATGTAGAGTTTCCCGTATCCCGTCTCGATCCGCTGGGTGGTGCCATGGAGGACATCTGGTCGTGGTCGTTTCTTCGCATACCGTTCAGCATCTGGACCGCGGATGATCGTCTCGACACTATCGGCCAGCTCGGCCTGGACATCCTCATTGTCGAGGAACTCCTCGACGCTTCCGAAGACGGTTCGAAGCTGCTCGAGCAGTGTCTCAGCCGCCTCGTCCTCATCCATATCGGCGAACTCAGCGTTGTCTGCTCTCGTGGTCAACACCTGTTTCGACCGAGTCCCGTCTCGGTAGTAGGTGACCCCCTTGCCACCGTGATCGTAGATGTAGCCGAAGACGGCCTTGGCATCCTCGACCGACGAATCGTTCGGCGCGTTGACGGTCTTGCTAATCGCACTGTCGACGCCGGCTTGGCACGCGCATTGGACTGCGGCATGCTCGAGGGCGGTGATGTCTGAGGTCGTCACGAACAGTTCTCCGATGGCGTCTGGCACGGTGTCGAGCCCCTCGATCCCGGCGAATGCGTTGTTCTCCATCTGATCGATTGCCTCGGCCTGGACAGCCTCGACGTCGATGTCGTTTGCCTCCAGCACCCGAAGGAAGTAGTCGTCGAACTCCACGAGCATCTCGTCGCCCTGGACGTCGTCGGAGACGTTCTTGTAGTAGGCGACGTTGTAGATGGGTTCACAGCCACCGGTCGTATTGCCGACCATCCCAGTCGTCCCCGTTGGGGCGATCGTCGTCGTGTTGTGATTCCTGATCGGGAACCCATCAGCCCACTCATCGGCGGGCAATCCGGTGTGGTGCTCGAACCAGTCGCGATACCGGACCGGATCGGCATACTTTGAATCCGACCACTCCTCGAAGACCCCTCGCTCGCCGGCGAGCTCATGGGAGGTCCACTTCGAGCCGTGGTTGATGTGGACCATCAGCTGACGAGCAACCTCGTTGGATTCCTCACTTCCGTACTTCATACCGAGTTGGATGTACAGTTGGGCGAGGCCCATGATACCCAGGCCGATCTTGCGCATGCGATGGACCGTATCCTCGATCTCCGGCACCGGAAAATCAGACATGGTGACGACATTCTCGAGGAAGCGCGTCGAGAGCTCGATGCGCCGGTCGAACTCCGCCCAGTCGATGGACTCCGTGAGGAACGCCTCGATGGCGTCGGCCTGGGTGGGATAGTCATCGGCGTGGCGCTCGCTCCAGACGCGCCAGTCTGGTGCTCCCCCTGCAGCGAGGGTCGAGAGGTTGATGTGGCCGAGGTTGCAGGCCTCGTACTCCTCGAGGGGTTGCTCTCCACAATTTGCGATACTGATCAACGGACCATTACCATCGGTCCTAGCCAAATAGTTGTGGTGTTCATCTACGGTGATGTTGTAGACATCCCCAGTCCCCGCTTCGACTACAGCTGCAACCGTCAGTGTCTCAGTGACCGTCTCAGGCGGTCCGCCTGCCGGAATCGCCAACGTACTTTGTCCGACGATTTGGTCTCCGCTGTCGAGGTTGACTGCCTCGACATATCCATCCGGTGTCCAGATCTCGTGATCGGGAGTGCAGTTGAGTGTCGACCCATCGGTTGTCTCGATACGGACCAGCCTGGCATTCTCACGTGTCAGTCGAGGAGCTCGGCCGGTACGTACCGTGAGTTCGTCAGTTTGCTCATGCCGACAGAACACATCGACGGCCGTTCCACGTTCGGCAAGGTCCGCGATTGAGGCCGTTGTGCCATCCGCGAGGGCAATCTGCGTCGTACCCACCACACACGGATTCGTCGCCAGGATCTGGTGGTCAGGGTGCTCCTCGACATCGAACGAATGTTCTTTGTTGATCCGCTCGAGGAACACGACGCCAGGTTCACCGTTCTCGTGGGCCCCCTGGACGATTCGGTCCCAGAGAATCTCAGCCGGAATCGAGAGTTCCTCGCCGACCTCGACGTGTTCGCCAAGTCCATATCGCTCGTACATCTCCTTCGTCTCCTCGGTCGCGATGTGCGGCTCCTCTGTCCGTGGATTGGTGAAGGTGTACTCCTCGCCCGCACCGAGCGCCTCCATGAAGCCGTCGGTGACAC
>SKSH01000121.1 GCA_007118075.1 Halobacteriales archaeon | reverse complement strand
TGCCACCCCAATCATGAGTGCCAGGTACGCGAGGATAATCGAGATGACGATAGCAAGTCCAACAATCTCAACTGAAGGGAAGGGGAGCAGGAGCAATCCGCCGAGGATCACCGCCAGAACAAGCATCATGAGGCCATCGTGTCTTGCCCAAACTACGGCTCTAAACAGTGCGCCCATCAATGCACCGGCCATGGCGAGTGTCCCAACCGCTGCAGGGTCCGCATCACTCAGGCCGGTACCAGCCAGGTGACCGACTGCGAACGCCATAAAGCCGATGGTGATGAATCCAGTTGTTTCGGTCAATCGATCTGATCGAACGAGACGGGCCATTTCAGCACCGAAATACCCGAAGCCAACGAGGAGCACCGTGCCGGCGAAGAGCTCGACGGGGATAAGATTCAACACGACCCCAGCTGCCAGGACCGAGGCTGCAATGGCATACTCGATCAAACCGAGCAACCGACGGTTTTTGAACTCACCTCGATCGGCGAAGAAGTCGAAGACCGGTCCATCGGTTGCCACAGCTCCAACGATTGCGACGAGTGCGAACGCCACCAATGAACCGCCTTCAAACACCGGACTGAGCAGTGCCAATAAGGACACCGCTGCGTATCCGGCCGCCCTGGTAATCGTGACACCCACGGTAGACGTGCACTTTCGCAGGTCCGCACTTAACCTTCCCGAAGCCGTGAGCGTCACCCTCAAGGCGAAGTAACCCGCGTTAGCCGGCTATGGGTCTGTACGACCGGTACCTCGCACTTCGAGTTCGTCGAGCTGAGGAGTCACCACCTGCGGTGATCGCGGTCGTGTTGACAGAGCGAGATCTGCTCGAACAGGGCGCGTATGACCATCTCGAAGCCCTTCTCAGCTGGGCATTCGAGTACGGTGCAGATCGAATCATCCTCTATGTCAGCGTCCTCGATGATCGGGTCATCCCAACGCTTGAGCGCTCACTAGAGGATCTCGATGTGGCTCAAGAGGTGGCCATCCGTGGACCCGGTGATTCGAGTCGGACCGATGCACCGATCCAAGCGAGTCTCGGCCTCGGGGGGAAACACGAGTTCGCCACCACGGTTGAGTCATTGGCAGAGCAAGTGGAGGCGGGTCAGCTCAGTGCCGAAGCGATCACCGAACACGATCTCGAGGCACACCTCGTTTTTCCAGATGAACCCGACCTGGTGATCAAGACCGGTGCTGAGCGGTTGTCTGATTTCCTCATCTGGCAATCGGTTTACTCAGAGCTCTACTTCACCGATGTCAACTGGCGAAATCTTCGGAAACGGGACTATCTCAGGGCGCTTCTCGACTATTTCGATCGGCAGCGACGGTACGGTAGCTGATCACCACAGCGTAGCCAACCATCGATAAAGACGCTTGACCGACCCTGACATCCCACGTTCCGGCCGATGAACCGGCAGCCCACGATCGACAGCAACGAGCGCACGGGCGCGGTCGACGCGTGACTGTGCCCACCGGCGACGGCGATATTGATAGGTGCGGATCCCTCGCAAAAAGTCGACCTTTGAGAACTCGGGCCAATAGGGGGCACAGAAGTACACGGCTGCCTCATTCCCGTTCGCATGCCACGGCAGGAAATTGCTCGTCCGTTCATCACCACCGGTCCGGATGATCAAGTCGACCGACCGGCTCGGGCCGTGGTGGAGTCGGTCATCGATTAATTCGACATCTATCTCAGTTCGGTCGAGTGTGCCCGATTCGACATCCTGACAGATCTCCCTCGCGACCTGTAACAGCTCCCATCGACCACCATATGCTAACGCGATGTTGAGCCGGTACCGGTCGTATCCCTTCGTCGCCTCTCTTGCGGTCTCGATAGCTTCTTGGACCCGATTGGGGAGTCGATCGAGGTCACCGATCGCACAGATCTTGACCTCGTGTTCGTGGATATCCTTCGAGGTGGCGAGTTCCTCGAGCTTCTCCGTGATGAGATCGAACAGGGCGTCTCGTTCGTCAGCAGGACGGCGAAAGTTCTCTG
This sequence comes from Halobacteriales archaeon, assembly GCA_007118075.1. Classification (GTDB taxonomy): domain Archaea; phylum Halobacteriota; class Halobacteria; order Halobacteriales; family SKSH01; genus CAZXER01. The sequence continues at coordinate 12,023 of SKSH01000121.1, read as the reverse complement.
TCGAGAACGCGTAGAGGGTGATCTCCTTGATACCGAGATCGCGACACCATTGTAACAAAGCCGAGGTAGTGTCAGCTCCCTCACGGTGTCCCTCGGTCGGTGCCGAGCCGTATCGGCGTGCATATCGGCGATTCCCATCCTGGATGACGGCAACGTGTTCGGGCACCTGGTCGATCTCAGCGTGCAACAATCGCTCGAAGGCGGCGTTGACCATCCGACGGGGTAACCTCGTGCCCATCGTGTGTGAGGACGATGGTGGCACATGGTAATAGATGTTTCAAATCGTTCGTTGAGCCGTTGGTACCGACAGTCGGTCGAGAATCGATAATCGCATTTCACCGCCGAGATTACGGTCGTATGTGATCGACCGATCCCTGGATATCGAAGCACAGACGAAGGCATTGCTCGAACCTGGAGAGATCGAGCTCGTTGGAGCCATCGTCGACACCGATCTGCCGAGTGATCAAGACCTCGAGATGATGGAGTTAACCGTCGAATTAGGCGACCTCATCGCCGAACACATCATCGATGAGCCAACGTACGTCTACTCTGGCAACGACGATTCACGATTCGCGTCAAATCTACATCAGGGGCTGACCATTGCTGAGGACGCGTTCGTCTGGGAGTGTCAGCAACTGCTCGTCGAGGGGACGTTCACCATCGTCTTCTATTTCGAGAATAACGACCGATTTGATACAATCATCGAGGAGATCGATACTGCTGGCTACGACGTGACCGAGGTGACCACGGATTGAATCACCCCTTGATAACCGATACCATCATCGGACATGAGCCAAGAAGACAGGTTTACGATACCGCATGCCGGATTTTATCGACAACGACCATAATGGCACGAAGCAGTCGCGGGAGTGTGTAGGATTATGGCCATCGATGGGACCATCGCTGGGGTGAGTGTCGCTCACCCGTATGCGAGTGTTTCGACCATCGCCGAGGCCGCTCCAACTTCCGACGAAGAGCATCTCAAACGACTACTGACCCACGAAGCGGTCCACGAGGCGTTCGTCATCACCACGTGCAACCGGGTCGAATGGTACGTCGTCACCGAGCACCCACAGCTTGGGCAGGCCATCACCCACGAGTTCGTTGATGGTCTTCCAGCGTCCGCCTGGCGTCCACTCAGCCATGACGAGGCGATCGAGCACCTGCTGCGAGTCGCGACCGGACTCGAATCGCAGGTTCTCGGAGAGGACGAGATCCTCGGCCAGTTCCGATCTGCTTACCACCAGGCCGATGAACTCGATGGGGTCGGTGATCTCCTCGACCCGGTCCTCATGAAAGCACTACACCTTGGCGAGCGTGCCAGGACCGAGACGGCAATCAACGAAGGAGTGGTCTCGCTCGCCTCAGCGGCCGTCAGGTGTGCTGTAGAACACGTTCATCTGCCGACAAGTACCGTCACCGTCGTCGGTGCTGGCGACACCGGGTCCAGGGTGGCAACTGATCTAATCGACCGGGGAACCGGTGAACTTCACGTGGTGAACCGCTCGATTGAGCGTGCTGAATCCCTCGTTGACTCAATCGGTGAGGGTACTGCACATCCGCTGGATGCCCTTCAAGCGGCAATTGAACCGGCTGATGTGGTGATCACAGCCACCGACAGCCAGCAGCCGGTCATCACACCAGCGGATGTCCCAGGTGGATGCTCGACAATCATTATCGATCTCGGACAACCGCCGGACGTGCAGCCATCGGTCAGCGAACGGGCATCGATCGCATACTACGATCTCGATCGCCTACGTCGAATCACCGAACGAACGCACAGCAGGCGTAAGGCAGAGGCTGAAACGGTCGAAGCGATGATCGATGAGGAACTCACCGTCCTCCAGCGTGCATTCAAGCGGGCACGATCAGAAGCCGTCATCGGTGCGATGCGTTCTGGTGCTGACCGGATCAAGACCAACGAGGTCGAACGCGCAAAGCGCCGTCTCGAAGCCGGTGAATCGAGCCCGGAGGAGGTACTCGAGGACTTCGCCGACGCACTCGTGAACGCGATCATGGCACCGCCGACCGAATCACTCCGTGACGCAGCAGAGGATGATGATTGGACAACGATCGCTTCAGCGATTCAGATCTTCGATCCAGACCTCGATGAGGATGCCCTACCAACGGCACTGAGCGAGGCTGTCGTGACCGAGCTCGAGTCGGCGACCGACGATTGATCGCGGGTTGATTTCAAAGAGCGACATCGCCTTAGGTGTCGATGGCCTAGCACCGATTACTTCGATGGACGAGTATCAGTTCTGGTTGCTCGATCTCGACGGGACGCTCCTGACCGTCGAAGAATCTTACATTCAGGAGACGATCGGGGCAGTCGGTGTTGCTCTTGATCGTTCGTTTACCGATGAGGAGGCCGTCTCAATCTGGTATGGCCGTGATGGGCTCCGTGATGACATCCTTGAAGGGTATGGGATCGAACCGATCACCTTCTGGGATGCCTTCCATCGGATCGAATCACCGATCGACCGGGCTGCTGCCACGAGATTGCACCCCGATGCCGAGGTGGTGACCGAGCTCGAAGGGCCCATCGGTGTAGTCACCCACTGCCAATCCTATCTGGTCGAGCCGATCCTCAAGCGACTCGATATCGAGGACTGGTTCGACACCGTCGTGACATGTTCCGATGAGATCGGATGGAAGCCAGATCCAGCCCCACTCCGACTCGCAATGGACCAGTTGCGCATCAACGGCCAATCGGGGGCGATGGTCGGTGATAGCATCGCTGACATCGGTGCGGCGAAGAATGCTGGCGTAAACGGCATCCTCGTGGACCGCGAAGCCTCCATACCACCGATCGATGCCGATCGGGTGGTCACCACCCTCTGGGAACTCAGGTAGTAATCCCCCATCGGGGGGTTTTCGAACTAACACTGCTATGTTGGAGGTATGGTTCTCGGTGAGGCGGTACCATTGAACACCCTTGGTGGACGCATCAACGGTCTCAGACCGCCGTGTTTGGGTGACCGCTGATGAGCCGATTCGGCCACTCACTTCGAGCGAGTTGGCGGTTCCTCCGTGGTTCAATTGCGCTAGTACCATTCATCTGGATCATCCTTCGCGATCGTCGACGTTTCATCCTCATCGGTCGAGGCCGATCGCCAGGTTACGAGGACCAGCAACATCGGGCCACGATGCTCCTCGAGGCACTCCTCGGTCTCGGCCCAACCTTCATCAAACTTGGTCAATTGTTGTCGACCCGCCCGGATGTGCTACCACCAGCGTACATCGATGTGCTCAGCCAGCTCCAGGATGAGGTTCCACCAGCCCCTTGGTCAGCGGTCGAACGAATCATCGAGGAGGAACTCGGCCCGATCGATGAGCGGTTCGACTCGTTCGAGACCGAGGCGATCTCCGGAGCCAGTCTCGGGCAAGTGTACCGTGCGACGGTACAGGATCAGCCAGTGGCTGTGAAGGTCAGACGGCCGGGGGTCGAGGGACTCGTCGAGAGCGATCTCGTCGCCATCAGATGGACACTTCGGTTGTTACTGCCGTTCATCGACGAGGCCAGGGCCTTCTCCATTCGAAACCTCGCAGATGAGTTCGCCCGAACCATCCGACAGGAGATGGATTATGAGCGAGAGGGAGCGATGATGGAGGAAATCGGGGCGAACTTCGACGACGATCCGATGGTCAGGATACCAGGAAGAATCGACCATCTCTCGAGTGAGCGAGTACTCACGATGCCGTACATTGGTGGAGTGAAGGTGACCGACGTCGATGCACTCAGAAACAAGGGAGTGGACACCCACGAGGTTGCCCGTCGGCTCCAACTCGCTTACTTTCAGATGATCGTCGGCGACGGGGTCTTCCATGCAGATCCTCACCCCGGCAACATCGCCATCCAGGACGACGGTGGGATCGTATTCTATGACTTTGGCATGTCGGGACGGGTGGATGCCTATGTTCGAGACCGAATCGTTGACTTCTACCTCGGCGTGCTCAACCGCGACACTGATGCGATCTTGGACGCGTTAATAGCCATCGGAACCCTCGGCCCTGAGGCCGACCGGGAGGTGATGGGTGAGCTCATCGAGGTCGCCATCGAGGATGCACGGGGCCGCGACGTCGAGCGCTATCGAGTCCAACAAGTGGTGCGCCGCATCGAGGACTCCATCTACGAGTTTCCCTTCCGCCTCCCGGCCCATCTCGCACTCGTGATCCGAGTCGCCACCGTCGTCGAGGGAGTCTGTGTGACCCTCGATCCTGAGTACGACTTTGTCGCCATCGCATCGGAGTATCTCATCGCGGAGGGGTATCGAGAACGCGGGATCAACCGATACGTCGAATCCGTGGGTGACGAGCTGGCTGACGCGGCCGTCTCCTCGGTCAGAATCCCCCCGAAGCTCGAAGCGGCTCTCGATCGGGTCGAGCGACAGAACCTCCGGGTCGAGGCGAACGTCATCGATGACTCCCAGACAATCAAACAGGCGACCGGTCGTCTCATCACCGGGATCGTGCTCGCGGCGTTGATCGTTTCGACGGCCATCCTCTACGCCTTCGCAGATCCCATTGCCGCTGCAATCACAGTCGTCCTCGCCCTCATCATCACGGGCTTGTTGCTGCGGTCGTTCCGCCGGCGTCGGCGGGGGATCCGTGCCAGACCACAGTTCACCCGACAGAGCCTCTACCGCCGGCGCGAGGAGGAATGAGCGAACCCGATCGAACCGAGGGCTACCTTCGTTCCATGTGGAGATAGACGAGGATCACCACGAGAAGATAGCCAGCCATTCCGCCGAGGACCGGCCAGGCATACGGGTTGGAAGTATCGATATTGTCCCAGGCCCGGAAAGCCCCGACGAGTACCAACGAGAAGCCGATGATCTGACTGTGTGCGAGGATCCGAGCCGCACTCCAGCGCGTGTCGAACGAGAGCATGAGATTCGCGACTCCGAAGAGTACGAACCACCCAAGAAGGATCCGGCTCGTGAGCGGGGAAACCGCCCACGGCCAGTGGTCGATCATAACATCAGGGATGAAGAAGAAGACAATCGCGGTCGCGGTGATGATGCCACCACTCACCGCCGCGCCAGCTCGGAGCCACCTGGGCATGAGGTGTGAACCTTCGGCTGAATCTCTGGGATCGGTCTGACGGTTGAGTAACCAGAGACCGGGGATCAACACGGGAGCGACGATGTAGAGGGACACCCAGGCGTAGAACGTGATGTGGCTGTGGTTGAAGTTCTCCCAGTGGAGGAACGTGGCCCCGGCCATGAACCAGGTGAACACGGCGATTCCGGGGAAGACAGGAGCGACCCGGTGCCATGAGGCCCCCATGGTGACCCGGATGAAGAAGTACACCCCGGTGCCGTACCCAGCCCCCATGATCAGGGGCGTCATCTCGGGGGCAATCGTCCACGCGAAGAGCTGTTCGGTTCGGTCGGGGAACCCGAAGAGGATGACGAATGCCACGAATAAGATCGGGGCGATGATCGCACCGACCAGCCGTGTGATCGGAAGGATACGGTCATCACTCACCGATAACGCTTCATCGCCGAGAACGAACGTCAAGGCTCGGTTCATCGTTCCTCCATGGATCGGCCATCGGTGGGGTCGCTAGAGTCAGCAAGAGTAATTCGGTGTGGTGTGGTGTATTGCATGTGGATGGATTCACTTGGCCTCACGGTTGGTTGCTGGGTGAGGATCCGCTGGCAGATGCCAAAACGGTATGTGTCACCGTCCATAGTCAGATTCGAGCACATGACTCACCGGTTCCTCACGCGCAGTTCGATATCCTCACCCGGTGAGAGCGTCGCCGCCATGTGAAGCGGTGGATCGTTGGCGCTCTCGAGGTCGAAATGGACCCGCTGGACGATGGTCGCGAGCCCGAGGGTGAGAAACTGCATGGCGAATCGCATGCCGACACAGTGGCGCGGACCGCCACCGAAGGGGAAGTACGCATACTCTGGGAGTTCGTCTTCGAGAGCGGTCGTCCATCGCTCAGGTGTGAACGCATCTGGATCATCCCACCAACGCTCATCTCCGTGGAGGATGAACTGCGGGACCGTGAGCTTCGTCCCCTTGGGGATCAGGTATCCGTCGATGGAGACATCCTCAAGCGCTTCACGGAAGAGGACATAGATCGGTGGGTAATACCGCATCGTCTCCTTGATCACCTGTTCGGTGTACGTGAGCGATGGGACGTCTTCCACCGTCGGGGGCCGATCCCCACAGACCGCATCGATCTCCTCAGTGAGCGTCGTGTAGACGTCTTCGTGTCGTGCGAGCAACTGGAACGCCCACGTGAACACCAGCGCGGTCGTTTCGTGGCCGGCGAAAAGGAAGGTCACCAACTGATCGCGCAGCTCGGAATCTGTGAATCGGTAGACCGCCGAATCCTGGTCATCAGACTCGGTATCGGTCAACTCGAGGAGGGTGGAGAGTAGATCGTTGCGGGGCGTGTCATCCTGCCGTCGTTCATCGATGAGTTCAGCGACCATGCGGTCGAATCGGGTCATCTTCCGGGTGAAGTCACGATTTCGTCGGGTGGGAATCCACCCTGGGATGACCGCCGATAGGCTCTGGGTGTCGACCCGATTCGAGAGCGATTCAGCCGCATCGGTGACGACGGTCTGGCGCTCGTCCAGATTAACATCGAAGAGAGTCGTCGTCAATACCTCAAGGGTGAGGTCAGAGAACACCTCATTCGCGACGATCACCTCGCTGTCTTCCCATGAGTCGATCATGCTGAGAGTTCGGTCAACCATCGTGTCAGAGAAGGTCGCGAGGTTGCCAGGGGCGAAGGTGGGTTGGATGGTCTTTCGCTGTCGTCGCCACCGCTCGCCCGTCGAGAAGAACAACCCTTCTGGAATGAAGTCGAATCCGAGATCCTCGAAGTTGTACCTCGCAAAACGGTGTGATTCACTCACGAGGACGCGTTCGACATCGTCAGGATGGCAGATCGCGGTCCAAGTGTTTCCACCAACGTGGTATCGCACGGTGTCCCCGTAGGTAGGGAGGTCCGCGTAGAACTGGAACGGGTCGTTGAGGAATTGGAGGGTGTTCCCGGCAAGCGGGATCCCAGCCGGACCGGGTGGCGTCCGTTCCTTGAAGTATGTACGCGTCCGTCGACGTCCATCGATCAGGAAACGAGCGGTGGAGAGGAGCCCGTCGTTGCGAAGCGGTCGGCTACTCGCAGGAACGAAGACCAAGGCTCCATCGGTGTTCCTGAACCGCCCGCGGATGAGTCGCTGACCAAGGTTGACGCTTGCATCATCATGCCAGTTAAAGAGGAGACAGGCCGGCTGACCGTCGACGACCGATGAAGCTAATGATGGCTCGATGGTCGCGACACCGTCGTCGATGTCGACCGACGTCACCGGAATGATGCGCGGATATCCATCCTCGTCGACGACCGTGAGGGTGGCACGCTCGTACCGCTTTGCCTCAGCCCGGTCCATCTCGACCTCGTGCCAAGCCGGGATGTTGGGGGTATCCGCCGACCCGGCGATCAACCCCATCCAACGAGGGGTGACCTCGATGACGATCCGATCGGCGAGCCAGCCGACGATCAGCTTGCCAAGGCGTGTATCGGCGAAGTCATACTTTTCCTCGTTCGCCAATCGCTTTGGGGTCGGTGGCTCCCGGTCATTGAGCTCGCGGACGTACGGAGCGTTCGTCCCGATGTCGTCGTTGACGCGAGCCTCACCGGTCACCAGATACTCGCCGGAGTCATCGTGTAACAGGAGGGCGATACGTGGATTCCGCCGGATGGCGTTCGCCTTCTTCGAGAAGGCAACCGGTGAGGTAACGACGACCGTCCCGCTTGTTTCGTCGAAAAACGGCGTGAGAGGGTACGTGGCTGGCTTATTGCCCACACAGGTGGCGAACTCACCGCTCATCGACCCGTAGATCAGGTCACGAAGCTGTTCATCTCCTTCATCGAGGAGGTTCCGGTCGGTGGTGGACAGTCGGTCCACGTTATCTGACAGCATGGGTTGGGTGCTCGACAATCTGGGCCACAATCGAAAGTCGACTGCACCGCTATAGGATGTATGTGACCATAGGCGTTTGCTCCAGTAGCACCACCCGAATTACGATTTGATGCCCGCAGCGAGGTTCCGCTGCTCAATCTCGAGCATGTCTCGGAGTCCCTCAGATACCGGCCGGTGCTCCAGCCCAAGCGATCGGACGGCTTTCTCGTTGTCGCCCCAGTAGGTCACACCCCCGAAGATCCGAAGTGACTCGGCGCGGTACTCAACGGGGAATGAGACGAATCGTTCCAGCGGTGTGACGAGCCGGGCAAGTGCTCGGAAGACCACCGGGTGGATGGCCCTCGGTGCGGGGATCCCGGTGACCTCCTCGGCGAGCTCGAGAATGTCAACGAGTCGGTACGGCTCACCAGCGATGATGTACGATTCACCGATATCTCCAGCCTCCATAGCGAGTAGGTGTCCGGCCACCGTATCCTCGACGTGTCCCCAGCAGAATCCGGTTTGCTTGGGTACGAATGGGAGGTCGCCCTGGAGATATGCCTTCCAGAGCATCCAAAGCGGTCCGCGATCGCCCGGTCCGTACACCGCCCCCGGTTGGACGAGGACGAGTGGGAGGCCATCCTCGATCATTGGTTCGACGACCTCATACTGTGCCAGCCACTTGGTCTCGTCGTACACCGTGAGATGGGGACCGTTGTACCGGTAGGATTCGTCGGCGAGTCGTCCGTTGGTATCGGAGAAGACGGCGACGGTGCTCGTGTAGACACCTTTCTCGATGCCCAACTCTTGCATCAGCTCGAGCGTGTTCCGGGTCCCCTCGACATTCACTCTGTAGGCGGTAGTCCGGTCACGGACACCGACCTCATACCAGGCCGCGAGGTGATAGAGCCGGTCACACGTGGCCATCGCCTCTCGCATGCTATCCTTGTCGGTGATATCGCCCTGGACGACCTCCACCGCGTCGGAGAGCGCTGTCGCTGATTCGGGGGTCCTGACCAGGGCGACGACCTCATCCCCTCGTTCGACCAGTCGATCGACGAGATGAGACCCGATGAATCCGGTCGCACCAGTGACGAAGTAACGCATCACACGTTGATACGACACCAACGAGTATCCCTGTTGTCCCCCCTATCGCCGCATCGTACCCCGGCATCGGCTCTCAGTCGGCTGCTCGACGAGGAATGCGATGAACGAACAGTCGACAGTTCCAGCCACGTTCGGGGGCACCATCATCGGTAGATGCAGACGATGGATGAATCGGCCCAATGGCGTGTTTCACACCACTTATACCCACCGCGATGGAATCCCGCCTCATGGCGAAGGAGCAGAACGAGGTGCGAGACCTCCGGGAGGGTAGCTATGTCATGATCAACGACGAGCCATGCAAGATAACCTCTTATAGTACCGCCTCACCCGGCAAGCACGGGTCTGCGAAGGCAAGCATCGAGGCGGTCGGGGTATTCGATGGACAAAAACGCCAGCTGTCTCAGCCAGTTGACCAGAAGATCTGGGTCCCAATCATCGAACGCAAGCAGGGACAGGTTGTGAGCTATGACGTCAGTGATCGGATCGCCCAGGTGATGGATCTCGATACGTATCAGACGGTAAGTATGGCCATTCCAGACGATATCGACATCAGCCCCGACGACGAGATCGAATACCTCGAATTAGAAGAACGTCGGAAGATCGTCAACTAATCCGAGCATGTTTCCTGGGGCCGTCGACGAACACGAGTCCCCTGCGTACGTCATCATCGGCGCACCGCTCGATAACACCACATCGTTCATCCCTGGCACGAGGTTCGGGCCGGCTCAAATCAGGCACTATGCACGCCATTTCGATGACTACGACCGCCACAGCGACGGATACTTTTCCGATCGAACGGTCCTCGACCACGGCGACATCCACGCCGGGACCGACACCGATGAGTACCTTGAGTTCCTCCGCTCGACGATCGTTGGTTACGATCTTGATGGGGCCGTCCCGATCATCCTCGGTGGTGAACACACCGTCTCACTCGCCGGGGTCAACGCACTCGAACCGGATCACCTCGTCACGATCGATGCACACCTTGATCTCCGAGATTCCTACGACGGGGATCCCCTGCATCATGCGACGATTTGTCGTCGAGCACTAGAGGTGGTCGACTCGGCCACAATCATCGGTGCTCGGACCGGATCGAAAGCGGAATGGGACCGAGCAGAACATGACGATGTGACCGTTGTACCGCCCGAATCCGTTGGCGAATGGGAACCCTCGTTCGATGGAACAGTGTATCTCAGTGTCGATATCGACGGGTTGAGTCCAGCCCATGCCCCTGGCACGGGGACCCCTGAACCGTTCGGGCTCTCGCCGATGACCGTCCGAGACCTCGTCCGTACCATCGCACCAAGGTGTATCGGCTTTGATGTGGTCGAGGTGAACGATCGTGATCACGGCCAGGCAGCAACACTCGGTGCGAAGCTGATCAAGCGGTTCATCCACGATCACGCAACCAACCGGTAGAAACGCCCTTAAGAGTTGGCTTGGAGGGGTTTGGCATGGAACTCGGGTCACTCGCTAACGAACTCGACCGACTCCTCGATGTCGATGCCTATGCAGCGGTCGATCCAGCGATGAACGGCCTCCAGGTAGGTGACAGCGGTGCGAATATCGAGCACGTCGTCGGAGCGGTCGATGCAGCGATCGAGACCATCGACAAGGCAGGTGAGGTAGGTGGTGACCTCCTCCTCGTTCATCACGGACTCTTCTGGGGCGAACAACACCGTCTGACCGGGCTCCGGTTCGACCGGATCGACAGCCTGCTCGACAACAACCTCGCGCTCTATGCGGTACACCTTCCCCTCGATGGACACCATACACTCGGGAATGCAGCGGTCATCGCTGACCACCTCGGTCTGACCGACCGCCAGCCATTCCCGACCGAGACGACCCCAATCGGATTGCTCGGTGAGGTAGATATCGACGTCAAGAACCTCATCGATACCGTTGCAAGTGCTATCGACCGTGACGTGTCCTTCCTTCGAACCCTCGGTCCAGAACCAGCTTCGGTCGCCAAGATAGCCATCGTGACCGGATCGGGAACCGACTACATCGAGACGGCAGCCGAGATCGGTGCTGACGTACTCATCACCGGTGAGCCAAAACAAGCTGCGTTCCATGCGGCAGACGATATCGGCCTGCCGGTCATCCTTGCTGGGCACTATGCAACAGAGACTGGGGGAATCAGAGCACTCCTAGAGCACATCGGAGCTCAAGAACTTGAGACGACGTTCATCGACGTCCCGACAGGGCTGTAATCGACAACTGAATGGTCGATACCGGTTCGCCAATCGATGGGGCTATTTTCCACGCGTAGGTATGACTGCATCAAACCGTGTCCTCCAAGCCGCTTGGCGCCGGACTCGATGGCCGGATCGTCCTCGTCCTCGGTACTCTCGCAGGGGTCAGCTACGTGACGAACACCGCCCTCTCAAGCCCAGATCAGTTCGGTCTCGCCTCAGATGTGTATGCCACCGCAGTCGGCTCTTGGCTCGACGGTGGTGAGCTATACCGGGTCGCACCGGAAGATCGCCCTGGCTTCTTCTACCTCTATCCCCCGATCACCATCTTGCTGTTCATCCCACACGCGATCTTGGGAGCAGGAATCGGTTCCTATCTCTTACAGACGGCGATCAACGTCCTGGTGATCGTTGCGATCATCCTCGTCATCTTCCGTGCGCTTGATCGCCGAGAGATAGAGCTCAGGATACTCGACCGGGCGGTGGTCATCGGCTTCGTGTCGATCTCTCCGTATGCAATGCCCCATCTCATCGAGGGACAGACGACGCTCTGGTTGGCACTCGCCCTGGCTGTCGGATTCGACGCGATCGATCGCGACCAAGAGGGGATTGCTGGGGCGGCCTTCGCAGGGGCCGCACTCATCAAGATATTCCCAGCTGCGGTCGGTCTCTGGATGCTCAGGCTTCGGGCAATCCGTGGTGTCATTGCCGCCATGCTCGTTGGAATTGGTGCCCTGGTCGTCGGCATCGTGTTTGGACCAGATCTGACCCAACAGTATCTCACCGAGATCCT
>SKSH01000058.1 GCA_007118075.1 Halobacteriales archaeon | reverse complement strand
GTTGATAGATTCCGTTATCGCATTCGATGAGTCCGAGTTCGCCGAGATGAGCCAGGTGTGCATCCGCTTCTCCCGGTCCATGCATGATGTGGATACCATGGAGTTCCCCGAACAGATGAGCCGAGACCGTCCACGCATCAGCCGGTCCATGTTCCTGCAACACCGAAACTACCCGTTCGGTTCGTTCACGGTGATGGTTGATGATGGTATTCGCTCTTGTTGAGGGATCCTCGATAGGATCTCGATGTCCCGGCCAGACGAGCTCGTAATCGGTGCTCACGATAGCCGCGAGTGTCTCGATATAGGTTGCTAGGGGGTCTTCGACCCGGATGTCAGCACCACCGATATTCGGGGTGTAGACCGGAAGGATGGTATCGCCGACGAAGGCGGTTTCACCGCCATCGATCTCGAACCGACACGAGCCGAGGGTGTGTCCCGGTGCATGACAGACGAGCAGGTCGGTCCCCGCGATGGTGAGTCTGTCACCATCGCTGAGCGGTGTCACCGATGGAGGGTCACCACGAGCCGTTTCAGCAGCCTCGAAGAAGGCGAGAAGTTCATCGCGTTTTTCTGTAGGCATCCCCCAGTATTCAAACCGATCCAGTTGTCGTTCTTCGTAGTCCTCGAGTGATGCGGAATCCTGTGTGACAAGTGGTGCATCAGCCTCGTGTGTATAGATGGTGGCGCCGTTTTGCTGTTGGATCTCCCCCGCTAGGCCGGCGTGATCGGCGTGCCAGTGTGTGATGAGGATGGTGTCGATATCATCGAACTTGATACCGGCCTCGGCGAGTCCAGCTGCGAGGTCATCGCGGGTCCCAGGTGTCGCTATCCCTGTGTCGATGAGTCCGATCTCCTCCTCGCCAACGAGGAGATAGGCGTTGTTCTGCCCCTCGAACTCCTCGTTTTCCAGCCGGATCCGATGCATACGAGTTGGTCCTCTCTCGGAGGCAAAAATGAGTCGAAGCGAGCTCGGTGTGGTCAGTGCCCCTCGAAGGTCGGTTCTCGGTCCTCGGCAAAGGCTGCGGTCCCTTCGGCGACGTCATCGGTCGTCAATAGCAGTCCGAATGCCTCACGTTCGAGTGCCAGACCTGCATCCAGGGGCCCATCGGCCCCTTCATCCATCACCCGTTTCGCTGCGGCGAGAGCGAGCGGCGGTCCGGTCCGTAGATCATCAATCAGTTCCTTGACCGCATCATCGAACGTCTCGAGATCGACCGCCCTCGAGATGAGCCCCCAGTCTGCGGCTGTGTCGGCATCGATGTGTGCGCCTCGATAGACGAGCTCTTTAGCACGAGTTTCTCCGAGCAATCGCATCGCCCGTTGTGATCCACCGAGCCCTGGCACCAAGCCGAGATCGATCTCAGGAAATCCGAACGTCGATCGGGTGGTTGCGATGCGCATATCACACGCCAATGCCAGCTCGAGGCCTGCCCCGAGACAGTACCCATCGATGACGGCAACGACCGGGCGTGGGAAGTCAGCGACAGTTTCGATCGTCTGGGTCGAGGTGGTCGGTAGGGCCGCCGGTTGGAGGTCGCCGAAGGTCGTGATGTCTGCCCCGGCACTGAATGCTCGGTCACCGCGTCCCTGGATGGTGACACACCTGACCTCGTCGAGTGGAGCATGCTCGAGTGCGGCAGCGAGTTCCTCGAAGAGCTCACCGGAGAGTGCGTTCAACCGCTCGGGCCGGTCGAGGGTGATCGAGAGGACTCCATCGTTGAGGGCCACCTCGAGGTAATGATAGGCTTCGTTGGTGCCAACGTCATCGTACTCGTAGAATCCATGACCGGCTGTCTCACCGGTATGTCCGGCTTCAACGAGCTCGATGAGGTATGGATGTGGTTCGTAGCGCTCGGCTCCGGTGGTCTCATACAAGGTCTCAAGTTTCTCGAGAATCACCCCGAGCCCGAGTCGGTCCCCACGTCTACAGATACCCTCAGGAAACCCAAGTCCGAGTCGAACCCCAATATCGACGTCCTCTGGTGTCGCCACCTCCTCACCGACGAGGTACGCAGCTCGGTTCACCATCCTGGCCTCGACCCGGAGGGTGTCGAATCCCTCGGCGTCGTCGGGGACGTATGCTGGTCCATCCCCATCCTCGTAATCGTAGTACCCTTTTCCGGTCTTACGACCGTAATCTCCGGCCTCGTATCGCTCTTGCATGATGGGCGGGATCGGTTGGGCTGCCTCCTCTCGGATTGAGTAGCCGACGTCTAAACCGGTGAGGTCGTTCAGTTCGAACGGTCCCATCGGATATCCTCGCTCATGGACCATCGCCGCATCGGCCTGCTTGATCCGTGCGTCGCCCTCAGAGACCATCCATGCCGGTTCGGAGATGAATGGGCCGAGCACCGTGTTGACGACGAAACCGCGGACATCTTTCCTAACGTAGATTGGCGTCTTATCCAGGGATTCGACGAATGCATACGCGGTATCAGCCACCGCATCGTCGGTCTGTTCGCCAAACACCACCTCGACAAGATCCATCTTCACCGGCGGATTGAAGAAGTGCAATCCGACGAGGTGCTCCGGACGTTCCAGTGCCGCCTGGATGTCGGTGACGGGGAGGCTCGAGGTGTTTGTCGCGAGGATCGTCTCTGCATCGACGATGCGCTCTACCTCGGAGAAGACCGATCGCTTGAGATCGAGCACCTCGGGTATCGCCTCGATGACGAGATCGGCTGGTGCCACCGCCGCTTCGAGGTCGGTCGTCACCTCGATGCGCTCGAGGATGGTCTCCGGCGACTCGGTAAGTCGGTTTGCCTCGGTGAGCTTCTCGAGACTCCACTCGATCTGATCGTATCCATCGTTGAGTACCTCGCCGTCGACATCGCGTAAGGTGACATCGTATCCGGCGATGGCACAAACTTCGGCGATTCCGTGCCCCATCACCCCCGCCCCGATGACAGTGACATACTCGGTCATATCGGATGGCATTGTCGAGGGCATCGCATGGACGTCCCTTAATCACCCCGTCTGCTCTTGGGCCGCCTCGGTGTAAGCGCCAGTACTTATTACTGAGTCATCCAATGCTCTATGATAACACATGACAAATCTTGTCACCGAGGTACGATCGACGGCTGAGGAGCATGCTGATCACGATGCGCTGTGGTCCGACGGAACCAGCATCTCCTATGCCGAACTCTTCGATGAGATCGGTCGGTTTGCCGCCGCACTCGAGGATGCTGGTGTCGGTGTGGACGATCGCGTCGCGATCTACCTGCCGAATGTCCCGCAGTTTGTCACCGCCTTCCATGGTACATTGGCCGTGGGTGGGGTCGTCGTACCGATGAATCCTCAGTACCGTTCACGAGAGATCGGTCACCTCCTCGCCGATAGCGGTGCTCGAGTCGTCGTCACCATCGATGCGCTCGCACCAGTGGTGAGCTCGGTTCTCGATGAGACGGCACTCGAGCAGGTGGTGACCGTCGCCGGCGAGGCCGAAGGGGTCGAGGGGTATGCGTCATTCCTCGCGGCAGAACCGACTGGGGTGGTTGACCGCTCTCCGGATGATATGGCAGTACAACCCTATACAAGCGGGACCACCGGAACCCCGAAGGGGGTGATGCTCACACACCACAACCTCCGATCGAACACCGAGATGGTGGCGGAACTCGTACCTGATGGGATTCGGACCGATGACCGGTCTCTCGGCGTACTTCCCCTGTTCCATATCTACGGGATGACCGTCGTGATGAACGCCACGCTGTTCAACGGAGGAACATTTTATGCCGTGCCGGCGTGGGATGCTCATACCGCGCTTGAGCTCATCGAGGAGGAGCAACTGACGATGATGCATGGGGTACCGGCGATGTACAATGACATCATCAACCAGCCGAATGCCGATACGTTCGACCTCTCGTCGCTTCGGCTGTCAGGGGTCGGTGGTGCCGGCATCCCCTTAGAGGTTGCCAAGCGATTCGAGGAGCTCTACGGTGTGACGCTCTATGAAGGATATGGGCTCACCGAGACGAGCCCAGTGACGCACTTCAACAGCCCCATCCAAGGTCGGCGGCTCGGGAGTATCGGTCGTCCGGTCCC
>SKSH01000036.1 GCA_007118075.1 Halobacteriales archaeon | reverse complement strand
TCGATCGCTGCTGTTCCTGCAGAGAAGACTAACCGTTCGACACCGTCTTGCACCCGTTCGCTTCGATTGATCGTGATGAGACCGATATCACCTGTTCGACGAACATGGGTGCCACCACATGCCTGGACATCGTCACCGACCTGGATGGTCCTGATGTGGCGTCCAGGAGGGATACCACCCTGATAGAGATCGAACCCATGTTCCGCCTCGGCATCGTGTCGGTCTGGCCACTCCTGTCGGACCTTGATGTTCCGTCTGACCAGCTCATTCGCTCGATGCTCGATCGCTTTCACCGTTTCACGATCGATCCGTTCGAAGTGGCGTAGGTCGATCCTCGAGGTGTCGACCCCCTTTCTCGCCCCAGCCTGATGGATATGCTCCCCGAGCTCGTCTCGAGCGGCGTCGATTAGGATATGCGTGGCCGTATGATTCCGCATCAGTTGTCGGCGCCTAGTGGCATCCACGCGACCGTTGACGATCTCCCCCGTTTCAAGCTGTTCATCAGTTCGATGAAGGATTACACCCTCGAGGATCTGGACATCCTCCACCCGCACCGAGATATCGTCTGACTTCAAAAGTCCTGTATCCGCCGGTTGGCCACCACCTTCGGGGTAGAACAGAGTCTGATCGAGGACCACATCGTACCCGTCATCACGTTCGAAGACATCGAGCACGACCGCCTCAAAACGCATCCGCTCTTGATCATCATAGTAGAGCCGTTCGGTCTCTGGTAGGTCCGGGATCCGTTCATCCGTCGTGGATTCCAGCGTGACCTCTGCCGATTCGTGTCGGGCGGCCACCTGCGCAAAGAAGTCTTCAGGCACCCTGACTTCGACTCCTCGATTGGCGGCGATCTCCTTGACGGTGTCCGGTTGAATCCCGTGTGAGTCGTACAGTTCGATGAGCTCCTCTGTCGGGATCGGTTCCCCTTGTTGGCTGTAACGCTCGGCTAGTTGTTCGACCCTCCCACGGCCCCGTTCGAGTGTCTCAGCGTACTTCTCCACCTCTGATTCGACCATCGCACGAATCGTAGCTCGCTCTCGATACCCGAGCCGTTTCGCTTGACGATCAACAAATTCGACGATCGGGCGATCGAGCCCGAGTTCGTCAGCCAATCGTACCGTTCGTCTGAGCACCATCCTCGCGAGATAGCCATCACCAACATTGCTCGGAACGATTCCGTCACCGAACATGTAGGCCAACGCCCTCGTGTGATCGGCGATCGCGTAAATTCTTTCGAGCGGTGCCTGAAGTTCAGCTAGGTGTGACGGAGTGATCCCGAGCTCATCGGCGATTCCTGCCCGCATGGCCTCGATATCTTCCACCTCCTCGGAATCGAGTCTGCCAGCCATGCTTGCGGCATTCTCGATGATCGCCCAGTCCTCGTCGGTGTACTCAAGTTCGAGATCATCGAGCATCAGCTCGATCAATTCGGGATAGATTGCCTCGTAGATCGTTGGGGTTCCTTGTGAGACCCACACCCACCGTTCGAGTCCGTATCCAGTATCGACGACGTAGGTGTCCATCTCGGTGTACCGATTCCCATCTTTGAGCTCGTATTCGCCGTCAGGATCTGCCTCGAGTGACATGAAGACGAGTGTCGCTAACTCGACACCCTTGTAGATTACCTCGAGGGCTGGACCGGCATTACCACCACCGACCCATGGATCTTCGATATAGGTAATCTCCGACTGATCTACCCCAAATTGTTCGAAGAACTGATCACAATATCGAACCGTCTCGTCCTTCCAGTATACCTCACCTTGATACGCGTATTGTTCTGGGTCTTCGAGATCCTCTCGTGCATTGAAAGCGTGATGCGCCATCATCTCAAAGGCCATCGTATGCCGTCCAGTCTTGCCGACGTTGTCGATATCGATCATCCTGATACATGGCTGTGAGATCGTGAGCGGATTCGCCGGTGGTGGTGTCTTTCCACTGGTCACCAACGGTTGGAAATCATAGATTGATGCTTGTGTTAACAACACGTCGTCCCGCCAGCGAGTTGCTGCCACGGGGTATGGGTCAACCCGTCCGTGGTCGTGTGATTCGAAGAAGGAGAGGAACGCCTCGCGCATCTCCTCAAGGGTGTACGATTCATCTAACCCCGGATCACCGATGAACGTATATTGCGCACATGGCGGTTCTCCGCAGGTATCACGGTCTTTGTTACGAGACCAGAAGTAGCGACCACATTCAACACATTCGAGGCGAGAGAATCCCTCTTCCTCAAAGTATTCGAGCCGATACGCCTCCTCATCGAGGGACATTCGTATCACATCCTTTGGTCCTATATCGGGTAAAACAGTTCCGTCCCTCCGCTGTTGATGCTTGAGGTGTTATCACGGGCTCAATCGGTCGAACCAGCGTTCGCAAGAATGGCCAACAACGCCTCGAGCTGCAGCCGTTCGTTTGCACCCGCTGCGATACGGTAATCGACCTCACCCAGATGTTCGAGCAGTTCTATCGCCGTCTTATCAGAGAGACCGAGATCCCACACCGATCGGTGGAGCTGATTGACGACATCATCGGCAGCGATCGCCTGTTTGACGAGTAGATCGTCGAGGATCCCCCTCGCCGCAAGGAACTCCCCCTCCGCAGCTCGTTTGACCATATCCTGGACGATTTCCGGCCTGGCGGTGGCGGTGATCTGATACACCGTCTCTTCCGTTACGGTACCATCAAGCACCGCCGCGGCCTGTAACGCATTGATGGCTCGGCGCATGTCTCCATCAGCGACGTAGACAATCGCTGCTAACCCAGCTTCGTTGAGATCGATGCCCTCGTTCTCGGCAATCTCAGTGACGACTGCTTCGATGGCTTCCTCCCCGAGTGGTTGGAATCGAAAGACCGCACAGCGGGACTGGATCGGATCGATGATGCGACTTGAGTAATTGCAAGAGAGGATGAAGCGAGTATGTCCCGAGAATTGCTCCATCGTCCGCCGAAGTGCCGATTGAGCATCATCTGTGAGTGAATCCGCCTCATCGAGGAAGATGATCCGGTACTCGTGTCCACCGAAGCTTGCGCGGGCGAAGTCCTTGATTCGGCCTCGAACGACATCGATACCTCGTTCATCAGATGCATTTAGCTCGAGAAAGTGCTCGCGCCAATCATCCTTATAAAGCTCCTTGGCAACGGCGACCGCTGCTGAGGTCTTCCCCGTCCCTGCCGGTCCTGCAAAGAGTAGATTGGGGAGATCGTCCTCCTCGACATACCGCTTGAGTCGCTCGACGACGTCGTCCTGACCGCGGATCGCCGACAGTCGTTGGGGTCGGTACCGCTCAATCCAGATATCGGTACTCGCGACCTCGTCATCGGCATCGGCCATTGGTCGTGCACGGGTGCGAGCCGGGCATAAACTCCCCGCTTTCCATGGCACATCCGACATTCTCAAGCTCAACTAACCCGATGGTGTCTGCTATGGAGGTGGCCGTGACCGTCCCAGGCGAGTCGACCCTCACCGTAGAGGTCATTGATGGCACCTATGCAGATGTCATCGAGGCAATCGGGATGTCACCGATGGAGGCGACCGTACTCGTCGATGGACGGCCGGTCCCGGATGATTCTCCGATCAATTCAGACGAGGTTACCGTTCTTCGACTGATTCACGGGGGATAGGGCAGGTCTACGCCTCACCGGATGAGGAGGGTTGTCCACGAGCCCGTGCTTTGGCGGAATCAGCAATCCCTGCGTTGGAGGCACAGCTCGGACACGCAAGCACTTGATTCGCCTCATTGGCGAACACTCTCGCAAATCCCTCCGAGATATGGCTGTCGCAGTTGTCACATTGTGGCATGGTATTGTGTAACGTAGACTTGTTTACTATGATTTCAGGATGCAAAAATCTTCCCCTCGTTTTCTTCAGTAGGACGTTTATGTGGAGGAATATTACAGCGACGGCACCCGCCAATACCGAGATCCCGGATGGCAGATGAATCGTGTTAGGTCTACATTTCCATCATGCCCAAACCGTCTTATTACCAATAACCTAGGAACCGGGATTATCTCCATGTGTGACAGATGCAATGGACCGCTCCACCGTGCCAGTAGCAGAAAATCCGTCCATCCGCGCACATCAACAGTCAATATATTGAACTGTCATTGACAACCACCGGGAATCACCGCATCAACTCGCCTCCATCTATCGATTTCAGCTGAGTCAGGGTGCCGGTGCTATGAGGAGCTCCAGGCAGAAGGGTAACCGGTAACTATCGAAAACGGCCTCCTGAATCGACGATGTCGGCCTGTAGCAGCCCGCTCGCCCGTGTTTTTGAGAAATCTTATAAAGGGTGCGGGGGAATACGCTGGCTGTATGGCAGACCTTATTGTCAAAGCCGCGGTCAAGGAAAAGCTCGGTAACCACAACGTTGCATCTGACTTCTACGAGGCCCTCGACGACGAGGTACACCAGCTCCTCGAGGATGCGGCTCGACGCGCTGAAGCGAACGACCGAAAGACCGTTCAGCCCCGCGACCTGTAAGCGTAGTACTTCTCGCGGCGATCACGCCGCTCACCATTCACGTTCTACCCCATCAGGGGTACCTACAAGCAGTGAATCAGCCAGTCCGATGAAGAGGCCGTGATCGATGACACCCGGTAGTGTATCTAGCTCCTTAGCAACGGCAGATGCATCTTCGATCATCCCCATATCGGCGTCTATCAAGAGCATCCCCCGTTCGGTGTAGGCTGGACCATCGGTGGACCCACTCGTACGAACCGTCGCGGTTCCTCCAAGGTCATCAACCGCGGCCTGCACCAGATGGCGTGCTGCCGGGAGCACTTCCAGTGGGATGGGGGCGTCAAGCTGATCAACCACCTTGCGTTCGTCAACGATTGCGATGAACTGGTCAGCAGCTGCATCCACGATCCGTTCACGGGTGTGCGCTCCACCACCTCCCTTGATCAATGTCCCCTCACAAGCCTGATCAGCCCCATCGATCGCCAGATCGATCCCATCGACCATATCGAGGTCACTGATGGTGATTCCAGCCGTTTTGGCTCGGTACCTGGCTGCATCCGAGGTCGGGACGCCGGTGATCTCGAGACCGGCTTCGACGGCTTCACCGAGCGCGGTAATCGCGTAAGCAGCGGTCGATCCGGTCCCGATTCCGACGATCATCCCATCCTCGACCATCTCGACGGCCGCCTCGGCAGCGGCACGCTTCATCGACTCGTGATCCGGATCCATGGGTGCCCCGTCGTCGGGGGATACTAAAGTTTTGTCCGACTCGGATGGCTAGCCATCGAGCCGTTCGATGACCGCATCTGCATCGTATGCCAACGAGAGCTGACGCGATCGGCCTCGTCCCTCGAGGCCACCGTACTCGGCCTGGAGAATTCCGAGATTGTCGAGCTTGTTGATGATCTCAGAGTAACGGGTGTAGCCGAGACCGGTCTCCTCATTGAAGGCGTCGTAGACCGGCCCTGCCCGTTCACCCTCGTGTTCTGCGACCACCCGAAGCAGGGCTCGTTCGTTGTCGCTCAGCGTTCGCAGACTGCGTGAGAGGTGGACGTACTTCGAGGTCTCATACGCATCCTCGACATCGTCCAGTGAGAGTTCACGACTGGCCCGCATCTCAGCGTTCAATCCGGCCCGGTGAAGCAGATCGATCCCCACACGGAGGTCACCGCTCTCAGCGGTGAGCTCGGCGACCCGGTCGAGGACCGCATCTGGGACGGCGCCCTCGTAGAACCCTATCCTGACCCGCTCGGCGAGGATATTGTGAATCTCCGTCAGATCGTATCGGGGGAAGTAGATCTCCTCTGGGTGGAAGACACTTTGCACCCGGTTATCGAGCTCACCGAGGACATCCAGGTCTGGATCAGATGATACGACCATCACCCCAATCTTGGCACCACGATACTCTTCATGGGCTCGCAAGAGCGAGTAGAGGGTATCCGATGCCTCGTTATCGTAATAGAGGTAGTTCACATCGTCCAGCGCGACCACCAGCGCCTTTCCCGCGTCGACCAGGTGATCGGTCACCTGTTCGAAGATCTCCTTGAACGCCTTCCCGCTCGAGGGTGGGGCGATCTCGAAGAGATCCTGATAGATCTTCGCGAAGATGGCGTATCTCGTCGAATTCATCTGGCAGTTGACCCGCACCGTGTAGACTTCCGGGAACTCACGCAGCTGCTCATAGAGCTTGAGGATGGCTGTTGTCTTCCCGGTCCCTGGTGGCCCACGGATGATCGCATTCACCGGCCGTGAACCTCGAACTGCCGGTCGAAGACAGTACTGGAGACTGTTCATCTGGTTTCCCCGGTGCTTGAACGACTCCGGGACGTAATCGACCTCGAGGACCTCCTCGTTCCGGAACACCGACTCATCCCAACTGAGCATATCGCCCTCTGGCCCGTCCCTCATTACTTTCACCCAGCTTCGGTGACCACTTAGGTGTGTTGCAGCGAGCCCGCCGATTGGAGATCAATCGTCGTCGAATTTCTCAAGCAATCGGTTGAAGAACTCATCATCCGGCGATCGTCCTGCCAGTCGTTCGACGATCAGCTCAGGGGTGGACCGAGCGAGATGATCCTTCCGTGGTGAGCGATCGACCACGAGCTCACCGTCTACGAGTCCTTCGGCGACGATACCATCGATCGAGAGCTCGATCGCCGCCTCGTCGCGGATCTCTTCTGCCAGATGGGTCACGAACACAGCAGTGGCTCCACCTTCGGTGAGTGCCTCGAGGAACCCAGCAACTAGTTTGGCACTGGCGCCTGGTTCGGTGATACTCTCGAGCTCGTCGACCAAGATGAGGCTATTCTCATCTGCACGTGCCAGTTCAGCGAACTCCTGCACGGTGGATTCGAAGGCACCGGCATCGAGTGTCCCCTGTGTCTTGGCGTGGTAGTAGAGCCTGTCGAACCGCTGCACCAAGGCCGAGGCTGCTGGGACTGGGAGTCCCATCTGTGCGAGGATGACGACCGTTGCGAGCAAATCTAGCAAGGTCGTCTTGCCACCGCTGTTGACCCCGGTGAGAAGCGCCACCCCGGCTGTCTCGTACGTCACCGCTTCCACTTCGTCGTCATCGACCGTTGGTGGACGACCTGCCTCGATGGCGATCCCATGCTCGGTGAACGTAGGCATCGTGCATCGTCGCTCTGTAGCGAATCGGGCCAACGCTTGTTCGACATCATATTGTAATGCTCGCTCCACCAACGTCTCGAGCTCGTCACGGTGTGTCTCGATGGTAGCAGCCCGCTGGCGGACCAGCATATCGTACCGCCGATCTCGAGCGCTCGTTAGCGCTGCCTCCAGCCGATCGTAGGCTTCTTGATTCCGTTCGATTGGATATCGTGGTCTAGCGGGGAATACCGCCTCGATATCGGCGCGTTGGTCGGCATCCAGTCCGAGGGTGTCGACGACATGCTCTATCGCAGTTGTCGAGGCAGCCTCGAGTTCATCGGCTAACTCTCGGTCGAGAAGTGATTCCACCCTGGCACCTTCTTCGGCCATCGTCAGTAGATCGGCACCCTCGACGATCACATCTCGACGCTCGATCGCCTCCTTGAGCTGGTCATTGGCGACCGATTCTCCCGTTGAGACTGCGACATCCAGGTCATCACACGCTTGTCGTAATCTGGTGAGCTCTGCATCTCCCGTGAGCGCACCGTCTTGGTCGATCCCTTCGAGCAGTCTCTCGAGTTCGGTCAGTTCAACTGCAATCTCCAAGTCGGCCGTCCGATGCACCTCGATGGCGGCCTCAATCGATGATCGGTTGCGTCCGGCGAACGCGAGCGATCGCTCGGGGACCAGCTCGTTCGGTTTCTCGAGGGCGGTTGGGTCAACCGTGATCGAGTTGGCGAGATCCTTGCCGGCGAAGTTGGCGTCCAGTGCCACGACCTCGCTGTATCCCCTTGCGAGCTCAGCGAGGTCGCGGACAGATCCCACTGTTTCGACAGAGAGTTCCGGAACGAGGTTTCGAGCACGTGCCGCCGTTTCTGCATCACCCGTCGCGAGACAACGATCTCTGATCTGCACCCCCCGAGCCGGTTCGAGGGGTGCTACTGCTCTCAGCGCACTCAACGCCTCTTCCGTGACAGCGGTGTCGAGTGCTGCGGTCACGGTCGCTCGTGCCTCCTCGATCCGATCCGGACTCGAGCTCGGGTAGAATGTTGCGAGTCGAGCCCGGCCCGTCGCGGTCATCGCGAAGCCCTGAATCTCCCCGATAAGGTCGCGATACAGTTGTTGAGCCCGATCGGTCGCCAGAAACTCGACGGTATCACCGTGCGCGGCGCGTTGAGCGTTCCTGATCAGACGGACCGCGCGCCCTTTTGGAACACCTGCGGTCTTGGCGATCGCCTCGACATCCCCCTCGATGAGCGAGGTGACCGGGTCGTCGAGGTCCCGGAGCGCCTCAGCCGTTTTCGGTCCGACACCGGGGACCGACTCGAGCTCCATCGACTCCACCTTGGTGGGGCATTACAAAAATACCAATAGAGCGCGGTGAGAGTGATAGTTGTCTCCGGCAGGTTCCACCCAATCGGTGGTTAGGAATCGATTTGGTGGAGGCCGTGCCAGTGTCGCCACCCTCAACGTCCAGTCCAGCGAAGGAGTGCGAGTGTCCCTTCGAATAAGGCGATCATCACGATGGCGACGAGCACGGGTGCCATCCCGGTTGGGTCCACTGTGAAGACGAAGGCGATCCCAGCGAAGGCGATCCAGAAGTAGATGCGCTGACTCTCGAGCCATCGACGGGAGGTCACGCCCATCATGATGGCGAGCATGATGAACAGTGGAATCTGAAAGACGATCGCAAGCACGATCATCAGCATGAGCATGATGTCGAATGTCTCAGCGAGTGCGAACGCGATGTCGGCTGATCCCTCTGAATAGAACAGGAAGACACTGAAGAGGATCGGGAGGATGACGAAGTATGCGAACGCCATGCCGACGACCGCGAGGATGAGGCTCATCGGCACAGACGCGAGATAGTACCGCCGTTCGTTCGGATAGAGGCCCGGGCGCATGAACTGGTAGCTCTGGTAGACGAACACCGGGAGTGCCACGACGATCCCGGCAAGTGCGGCCACCTTGATCTCGGTGAGGATCTGCTCGAGTGGTGCGTATAGGTGAGGCGGGGTACAGCTCTCATCACTCGGGTTCGGGATGCAGGTGCTCGGATCGCCAGGGTGGATGTCGTACCACATGGTGATGACGATGTCACTCGCGAATGGAATCGCGACCAACGTCGCAGCACCGCCGATCACGGCAATGATCACGATCCGGCTCAGCATCTCCTCGATGTGTTCGGTGAGCGGCATCTCGATATCGTCCGGCGGTTCCTTCTGCCTTCGAGCACGCCCGATTGGTGTCCGCTCAGCCTTCTCAGCTATCTCGTCGTCATCTCCGTCAACGTCCTCTTCTTCGGGTTCTGCTCCGTCCTCGGTTGTCTGCTCTTGCGCTTCGGTTTCAGATGGTTCCTCTTCGGGCGATCCCTCATCGTTGTCCGGTTCTCCACTGGAATTCGACGCCACTTCCGAGGATGATTCAACAGACTCCGTGGATGAAGCAACCTCCTCATCCTGGTCGTCTGGTTTGTCATCCTCGGTCGACATGCTTGATGTCCGTAGTGCCGGTTCAGTTTATAGCCCTTCGATTGGAGCACTCATCCGGCAAGGGAGACTCATTTAACTGGTCGGGACCCAAGACCGACTCGAAGAATGAGTGTTGGCGAGACGGCCGCCTCGGCCGGAGAGACTGTACTCGGTGTTGTCGATGAGGCTCGGGCGAACCTCCAGAAGGTCTTCATCGGCTTCCTCATCGGACTCGTCGCCACCGTGTGGTCATTGCGAGCGTTCCTCTGGGATTTCCTCAAGGGGGTCACCGAATCAGAACTCGATGAGATCGGTGCAGCACAGGTCGATATTATCGTCCGAACGCCGTTCGATGTCATCCTGTTGCAGGTCAAGATCGGGTTGATCGTCGGGGCACTCATCGCGATCCCCTTGCTCATCTATTTCGGCCGAGATGCGCTTCACCGCAGGGGAATCCTCCCAAGGATCCCCTGGAGCCGGCGCAAGCAGTACGGATTCATCGCGGCGTCTGCCATCCTGATGGTACTCGGTATCGTGTACGCCTACGCGGTCTTCTTCCCGTTCATGTTCCAGTTCCTCATCGAGAATGCCCTCCAGATGGGGATCAAACCGCATTTTGATATCGTGATGTGGACCGAATTCCTCATCCTCCTCACCATCTCGTTTGGCCTCGCCGCACAGATCCCGCTGTTCATGTCAGTCCTCTCGTATACGGAGGTCGTTCGTTACGAGACCTTCCGTGACAAGTGGAAGTGGGCGATTGTCGGGATATTCGGTTTCGGGGCCCTCTTCTCTCCGCCAGATCCCTTCACGCAGATCATGTGGGGTGTTCCATTGGTCATTTTGTACTTCTTTAGCCTGGCATTGGCCAAGCTCGCGGCAAACCTTAGCCGGGCCGAATCTGCCGCCGATCCAGTGGTCAGAGAGTCGGTTCGGCGCAAGGGCATCTACACGGTACTGATCGGATCGCTCCTCGGATTGTTCGGTGTCATCGTTGCTAGATTCGAGTTGATAGCGGTCGTAACGGGCGAGTTTTGGCCGGTCCTTCCTGAGCAGATCCGTCCTAGTGACCCATGGACTGTGGAGGGAATCCTTCCAATGGCTGGCCTCCTTGGTGAGGTGCTCTTCGGCCTTGTAATCGGCATCCTAGCGGTACTCCTCTTGTTGGCAATCTACGCGATAAACGTGCTCAGAAGACCGATACCACCTTCGCGGTATGCGATGGTCTCCGGGGATCCGGCTGATCTCGATCTTCGTCCACTGGATGCAGAGGGCCTCCGGGCAGCCCCGATAGAGGCGTTTCTGTCCATCGAGGAGGACGAGGCTGTCTCCATCGCACAAGAGGCACTTGCTGAGAACGACCATGAGCGTGCTGAGGCAATGCTCCAACGGTTCGACGAGGGGCAGGAGTACGCCATGGAACATGCAGAGGAGCTCGCCCAATCGGCAGTGGCGAAAGCGGAAGGTGGTGGTACGTCCGCCGCTGCCAAGAGTGCAGCCACGGGCGTCTTCGATGCCTTCACCGAAGGGGACATGACCGAGGATGACGTCGGTGGCTACTGGTACGACCTGAAATTCATCTATGAGAGTCTCACCTCGAAGATGTTCCGGATTGTCGGGACGTTCCTCGCGGTGACATTCATCACCTTCTTCTGGCTCTACTCGGGTGGTCTCGGCCAGTTCAGAGAGGACTTCCTTTCAAGATTACCAGACGACCTCCCGGTCGACCCAGATGCGATCGACCTCGTTGTCAACCTCCATCCCGTCGAGCACCTCCTCTTTGCGGTGAAGATTAGCCTCGTCGCGGCCATCATCGTGGTACTTCCGATGATTCTCTACTATGCATGGCCGGCGATGGGAGAACGAGGACTCGCCCGGGGAGACCGCCGAGTGTTCCTCTTTTGGGGTGGACTCGTCATCACCGTGATCTCTCTCGGGAGCTATCTCGGCTACGCGTTCGTCGCCCCGACGATCATCAGTGCTCTGGTGTCACACGCAGTCGATTCCGGGATGGTGGTCACCTACCGGCTGAACAGCTTCGCGTGGATGGTGGTCCTGTCCACCGCTGGAATCGGCCTCCTCTTCAGTTTCTTTGTGAGTATGATCCTCTTTCATATCACCGGTATCGTCCCCTATCGGACGATGCGAAAGCGTTGGCGAGGTGTCGTCGTCTGGTCGTTGATTCTCGGTGCGCTCTTGACACCAGGAAGTATCCTCACCATGCTCCTCGTCGTCATCCCGATCGTGTTCACCTACCTCGTTGGACTGGGTGTCCTCTGGGTGTTGACTCTCCCGTGGCGGATCGCTCAATCTCGTCCCACGCGAGCCTGATCTCACCCGTGTGTCGTCGTCGCAAACAGGCAGGCTTTAACCGAAGCCGAGCAATCGCTGCATATGGCTGAAAACGTCGATCTCGAATCGTTACCGGGGGTGGGTCCGGCAACGGCAGACAAGCTCGTCGAGGCCGGGTTCGACTCCTACGAAGGGCTTGCCGTCGCCAGCCCAGGCGAGCTCTCCAACTCGGCCGACATCGGCGAGTCGACGGCGGCTGACATCATCCGTGCGGCGAGGTCTGAGGCAGATGTCGGTGGTTTCGAGACCGGGACGCAGGTCCTCGAACGTCGAGAGGAGATTGGAAAGCTCTCGTGGCTCATCGATGACCTAGACGATCTCCTCGGTGGTGGTGTCGAGACCCAATCGATCACTGAGGTCTACGGTGAGTTCGGTTCCGGGAAGTCACAGGTGACCCATCAGTTCTGTGTCAACGTGCAACTCCCTCGCTCGGTCGGGGGACTCGCCGGTGGCGCCATCTTCATCGATTCAGAGGATACGTTCCGCCCAGAACGGATCGATGATATGGTGCGAGGACTCGATGAACCCGTCCTCGAGGCGGCCCTCGAGCACCGAGGTATCGAGGGAAGCCCTGGTGACGAGGAGGCGATGGAAGCCCTCGTCGAGGTGTTCCTCGAGGAGATCCATGTCGCGAAGGCCTACAACAGCAACCATCAGATGCTCCTCGCCGAGCAGGCACTCGAATTGACCGGTGAGAGTCAGGACGATGCGTTCCCCATCCGCCTGCTCTGTGTCGACTCATTGACGGCGCATTTCCGTGCTGAATACGTCGGTCGTGGTGAACTTGCTGATCGCCAGCAGAAGCTCAACAAGCACCTACATGACCTGATGCGCATCGGCACGCTTCACAACACCGCTATCGTTGTGACCAACCAGGTTTCTGCCAATCCCGATTCGTTCTTCGGTGATCCGACCCAGCCGATCGGTGGCAACATCCTTGGTCACACCTCGACGTTCCGGATGTACCTCAGGAAATCAAAGGGGGACAAGCGGATCGTCCGATTGGTCGATGCCCCGAACCTCCCCGACGGGGAAGCGGTGATGCGGGTCGTCCAAGAGGGATTAAAACCCGAGTAGAACCAATCTATTCATCCTCAAGCGAGGTTCGATCGATGTCGAGGTCACCCCGGTAGATTGCGGCACCGTCTTGTGCAACTTTCTCAGCAAGCACCGCGCATTTGATCCGCATCGGACTGATCTCCACCCCAAGAAGATCGAGGACGTCATCGCGGTCCATCGTTTCCAGTTCGTCGAGATTGATCCCAACGAGCTCCTCGGTGAGCATGCTCGCACTCGCTTGGCTGATCGCACAGCCATCCCCTCTGAATGCCACCGATTGAATCACCTCATTCTCGTCAACCTCGATGTCAATCTCGATCGAATCGCCACACATGGAGTTCTCACCACCATGGGTGAATGTGGGTGACTCGAGCGACCCGTAGTTCCGAGGGTTCCGATAGTGGTCGAGGATCTGTTGCCGATAGATGTCAGAGCCGAGATCCATCGGTCTGGACTTGGATTGAACTCGGGAAAAGCATTCCGTCGTCCCTAGATGGCCAGCAAATCCCTGGCACGATCGATCCCCTCGATCAGGATGTCAACCTCCGATGGTCGATTGTAGATGTAGAACGAGGCTCTCACGGATGCGGTAGCCTCGAGTCGGTCATGGAGCGGTTGGGTACAGTGATCGCCGGCTCTGGTCGCCACGGCAACATCGTTCATCACCTGTGCGACGTCGTGAGCATGGACGGACTCAAGGTTGAATGTAATCAATCCTCCCCGTTCGGTGGCATCGAGCGGTCCGAACAGTTGGATATCATCGATCTCGCTGAAGCGTTCAATCGCGTATGAGGTGATCGCTTCCTCATGGCGCTGGACTGCATCCATGCCGATGGTCTCGAGATACTCGATCGCAGCGTGAAGGCCGATTCCCTCGGCGACCGGTGGGGTCCCAGCCTCGAACTTCCATGGAAGCTCGTTCCATCTCGACTCCTCGAAGGTGACCTTCTCTATCATCGATCCTCCGTAGAGGAACGGTTCCATGGCCGCTAACTGGTCCTGTCTGCCATAGAGGACACCAATTCCAGTCGGACCAAGCATCTTGTGGCCACTGAAGGCATAAAAGTCACACCCGATCGACTGGATATCGACCGGTCGCATCGGCACCGCCTGGGCGCCGTCGATGACAGACAGTGCATCGTGTTCGTGTGCCAGGGCCGTCAGCTCGGTGACTGGATTGATGGTCCCGAGGGTGTT
>SKSH01000096.1 GCA_007118075.1 Halobacteriales archaeon | reverse complement strand
TATCAGGGTCCCGTCGGTCACTATCGCTCGGTCGACCTGCCGTACTATCGATCGATCAGCGAGCAGGTGATGGAACTCTTGTACGAATCAGCACGGACGATCCGCATCGCCAGCCTCGATGAGGCTTACCTCGACGTGACCGATCAGACCGATTGGGAAGGTGCAATTGAGTTCGCAACCGCCCTCAAACAACGGATCGCAGACGAGGTGGGAGTCCCAGCGAGCATCGGGATCGGACCGACCCGTGGCGTCTCGAAGATCGCCTCCGATCACGACAAACCGGATGGCATCTGTGTGGTATCGCCAGAGCAGGTCAGATCATTCCTCTCCCCATTACCGCTCGAGGACCTCCACGGCGTCGGACCGGTGACCGCCGAACAGCTCCATGAACTCGGTTGTACCACCATCGGTGATGTCGCCGGCTGCGACCCTGCCAAGCTCGAGGCAGCGTTCGGTGAACGCGGACGTGACCTAGCGAGGCGAGCCAGGGGAGACGGATCGAGCGTAGTCAAGCCACAGGGCAAGCCGAAGAGCCTATCGCGGGAATCATCACTCGGCGAGGGGCGCGATGATATCGAGGTGGTCAGCGCCAAAGTCGTCGACCTGGCAGCCGATGTCGCCACGAGGGCGACGGCCAAGGGTGCACAGTACCGCACGATCGGCATCAAGGTGGTGGAACCTCCGTTCGAGGTGCACACCAGAGAGCGAACCTTCGGCGGGCCGTTCAACGACCCGTCACTCATCGAGGAGACGGCACTCAAACTGCTTGATGAGTTCGAGGCTACCACCATCAGGAAGGTTGGGGTGCGCGTCTCGAACCTGGACTTCGGCGACGAACAACAAGCACTCGAGGCATTCGAGGGCGAGGCGATCGAACTTAGTGAAGTACGCTCGTTCCGGATCGACCGACAACAGACACTCACCGACTACGAATGACCGTATGGGGTCAATGTCAGGAACGTGAGTTCAGTGGTCACGACCGTCGTTGGCCCTATGTCACATTCAGGTCGGAAGGCGTCGCCTGGTGAAAACGTATCCCCCGAGCCCGATCACCCAGGCGATCGCGGCGATCGTGAACATCGCCATCGAGAGCAGTTGGTCGTTCTCGAAGTAGAGCACCAAGAAACCGACAGCGGTGAAGAAGACCGCGACATTGAACACGATGACCAGTGCCCAAAACGCGGTGGTGGCCCATCCAGGTGTCTCGGCGTCCTCACTCATCATCCGAGGGTATCAGGTAACCTCGCTTGTGCCTATCGAATCCGATGTGGCGAATTATTGCGTTGGTGTTTCCGCTTGACGACCTCAGGGAGGTCTTGCATCGTGGCGGTGTTGGTCCGATGCGCACGGTTGGTCGAATCCGACGGAGAGAGCGTCGGTAGCTCGATTGTCACCCGGGTGCCTCTCGAATCGAGGAGTTCGAAGTGGATCTCACCTTGAAGGTACTGGATGGCCCACTTCGTCACCCAGAGGCCGAGGCCACTGCCGTGATTGATCGCTGTCTCGCGACCGGAGGTCAGCACCTCGAGCTCTTCTACGGGGATACCGGGGCCATTGTCGGTCACTACGATCCGCAGCCCGTTCTCAGTCATCGCACCCTCGATGAGGACCATCGGTTCAGGACGGTCGTTATGGACGATGGCGTTGTGCAGCAAGTTCTCGAGGACGATGTCCAACACCTCCTTGTGCGTGTCGATGGAGAGTTCTGCCGGGATCGACTGCTCAAAATGGGCATCGGGATACATCGACGTAAGCTCGGATACACACTGTTTGACGAGTGCGTCAAGGTTTACAGTTACGGCATCTAGCCGTTCGAGATCCTTCATGCGTTCGAACTCTCGCGATCGATCGCTCAGTTCGGTGAGTTCCTCGATGGCATTATCGATATCGACCTTCGATCCATCGTCCTCGATCGCGTACTGGTCAGCGAGGAGATTGATGTGGCCCTGGATGATCGCGAGCTTGTTCCTGAGGTTGTGGCGGAGGACCCGGTTGAGCACCTCGAGTTGGGTCTTTCGCAGTCGTTGTTCGGTCGTGTCACGGAGGACGACGGTATGGCCGATGGGGACCTCGATCGTATCATGTATCGGTGAGACAGTCAGGCCGATCAGCTGTCCCTCGAGCTGGACCTCAGTGGGTAGGTGCGTGAGCGCCAGCTCGTCGTCAACGGCCAGTAATTGTCGGATGTTGGTTCCGATGAGTGCGTGAGGGTAGGTATTAAAAAATTGGGCACCAGCATCGTTGGTATCGACGATACGACCGCTCCGATCGACGATGAAGATACCCTCTGCGAGGTGATCGATCGCCAGATCACGGCCGAGATTCCGGGTCGCCGGAAGCAGGTCAAAGATGTCGATCCGCAAGGCAGCATACCCGAACGCAAGGCCGCTGACGGTGAACGCATACGGTGTCATCGACAGCCCATCGACCGGGGTGATCCCACCGATCGACAGCAAACTGACCACGACAGGCGTCCCAGTGCCAAGGAGCAACACCGCCGTCTGGTCGTGGTAGAGTCCCATCGAACCGATCGATTCGCGAAGGATGAGGAACGCACCAAAGAGAACGACGCTGTAGATATAGACCAACATCGGATAGTACAACACCCCTGGGACATCCTGAACGACGGCGATGGAGGAGACCACAGCCACCTCCGTATGCGTCCACACCCATCCATGATCAGGATTGGTCAGCACCAACGCCGCGAAGATAACCCCGATGATCAGGAAGGAACCGAGCAATCGACGGTTCTTGTGGTTCGAATGTCCGGTATAGACGAGGCTGAACGACAGCCACGCTACCGGGACCGTGAGGATGGCGAGGTACATCACTCGGTGTAACCAGAGCCGTAAGGTCGGTTCATAGACGAGCAACGAGACCGCATAGATCAGTGCCCATGCAAGGATGAGCAGCATGAACGCAAAGAGTTCATAGCCACCTGGTCGCTCGCGATGCTGAAAGAGCAGGCTCGCCACGACCGCGAGCACAAACGCTGCGAGCCCGAGGCCGACGATATACGGCGACCACAGCACACTCATCACGGTGACAACTGACACTCCCCTTTTGAATCCTTTCGCCCCCAAGTATCGGTTTTGATAATGAGGATGACGGAGAATAACCGCCCGTAGTCGGACCATTTAACCACCGCCGAATCGACGGATAGGTAATGCCAGCAGAGGGCCAGGCCGGTCTCGGTGATTTCGCCAAATCCACTGACCGACCGACAGGGGAGGCCCACGCCATCGCTGGGTTCGACGATGAGGGGACGCGTTCGGCAGAGACGTCCCTCGCCGAAGCCGACGAGCACCTCGATATCGCACTCCAGGCGATCGATTACACGCTCGCGAGGACCGATACCGGTGATGAGACGCCGGTCATCCACGTCTTCGGACGCACCATCGATGGCACCCCAGAACACATCCGCGTCCACGGGATCCGACCGTACTTTTACGTCCCCGATGCGGAGGTGGATCGGTTCAGATCGGACGAGCGTGTCACCGGGGTCGAGGGTGGGTTCAAGGCCATCGATGGGACGAGCGTCACCCGGATCTACGCCCAGACGCCTCGTGATGTCGGCCAGCTGCGGGAGGGTTACACCCACTACGAGGCCGATGTGCGCTTTCCGAACCGATTCCTCATCGATTACGGCATCAAGACAGGGGTTCGGGTGCCAGCACGTCGTAAGAATGGCGTGATTGACGTGACCGCCGATGAGGTCAAACCGGTCGAGGTCCACGCTGACCCACGGGTGTTCTTCTTCGACATCGAGGTCGACGACCGACGGGGCTTCCCAGAGGATGGCGAGGAACCGATCATCTCGATCGCAGCGCACGACTCCGAAGGGGACCGATACCTCGTCTGGCTGTTCGAGGCGCCAGACGGGGATGGGGCGATACCAGACGAACTCGACGGTTTCGAGCCGATCCTCGAGGATACCACCGTCGAGTTGCGATCGTTCGAGGAGGAGGATGCCATGTTGGATGATTTCCTCGCCTACGTCGAGTTAAATCAGATTGATTACATATCTGGGTGGAACGTCGATGATTTTGACGCCCCGTATCTACTCGACCGCCTCGACCGTCTGGATGGAGGCTCCGAACGTGATCTCTCCATCGAACGACTCTCGCGTGTCGATGAGGTC